>JAYEOP010000502.1 GCA_034723125.1 Bacteroidota bacterium
TCTCTAAGAAAACTCTGCAAAATTAGATTCCTATCTTTTTGCGATATTTTTATCTTTCTCAACTCACTGATGCTAAGGCATCGCCTCGTCTCAAAAAATAAAAATCTCATCAAAAATCTTAGAAATCGTAAAATTTGACAGTTTTCTTAGAGACACTATTTAAAGAACCTCCCTAAAAGTATTACTTCTTATTTTATAATTTCATTTACAGACAATTATATATATATTATTTCCTCTTTAGGGAATTTAAGAGGTACAGTTAGGCAAATAATGAGTTTTTTTATAAACACCAATAACAAAAAGAGTAATTTTGTAATCTGTGAATCTGTCTTTGACAGACGTAGTCTTTACTTTATGTATGTCTTCGATAGATAAAGTCTGTGGCAAATTTGATTACCCACAGTATTTGACATAGAACCAAAATTTTTAAGCAAAATAAAATGATAAGAGTATTTACTTTCATTATAGTTTTTTTACTGTTCTCTACCCTGCTCACTGCACAAAAGCTAACTCAGAATATTCGCGGTAAAGTAATAGATTCGGAAACGGAATATCCTTTGGTTGGTGCTAATGTTATAATATTTAATCCCAATTCAAATTCAATGTTAAAAGGAACAACAGTTGACTTAAACGGTTACTTTAAGCTAAGCAATGTAAATGTGGGTAAAATAAATCTTAAGGTAAGCTACATTGGATATAAAAGCAAAATCCTCAGAAACATAAATTTGATATCAGGTAAAGAACTTATTTTAACAATAAAATTAGAAGAAAAGGTTATTGAATTAAATGAAGTTAAAATTACAGCCAACAGAAATAAGCATCAGCCCTTGAACAAAATGGCTGTTGTAAGTGCTCGTTCCTTTACAATTGATGAAACAGAACGCTTTGCAGGAAGCTTGGGTGATCCTGCTCGAATGGCTACAAATTATGCAGGAGTAAGAATTTCATCCGATCAGGTTAACGATATTATCATTAGAGGTAATTCACCGGCAGGTTTGCTATGGAAACTTGAAGGAGTAAATATTCCCAATCCAAATCATTTTGGTTCAATGGGTTCTACTGGTGGACCTATAAGTATGTTGAACAATAATTTACTTGCAAATTCAGATTTCTTTACCTCTGCTTTTCCTGCCGAATACGGAAATGCTTTAGCAGGTGTTTTTGACTTAAATTTAAGAATTGGAAATAATCAAAAAAGGGAATATACAGGGCAATTCGGCTTAAATGGTTTTGAACTTGGAGCAGAAGGTCCTTTTAGTAATAAAAATAAAAAAGCCTCATACCTACTCCACTACAGGTACAATAATCTTGATTTGTTTAATAAAATGGGATTTAATTTCGGTTTAACAGTGTTGCCAATTTTTCAGGATGTTAATTTTAAACTTAACTTTCCTTTAAAAAACTCTTCACAAATAACTGTTTTTGGCTTGGGAGGTATCAACAGCATTAAAGCTGATTTTGGTAATGATACAATTCAAAGTGAATATAAAATAGATACGAAAATTGCTATTTTGGGAATAAGTTATAAAAAATATCTAAACCCCACAACTCGCATCAAAACGTCTATTGCAAGCACCTCACAACACTTTTTGGAACAGGATTACAAAATTATTAACAGCACTAAATGGGGTGATTACGTAAATGAAAATTTTGAGCATAAATATATTTTCAACACGGATTTTAAGAAAAAATTTAGCAATAAAAATTATTTTACAACAGGAATTGAAACAGAACTTATTGTATTTGAATATTTAGACAGTTTTTATTCTAAAAAATATAACTCTTATTTTTCAGAATTTAATATCTCAGAAAAGTTATTTCTATTTCAATCTTTTGTTCAATGGAAGCATATATTTTCTGATAATTTACAATTAGTTACAGGCTTACACCATCAACAAATCGATTTGAATAATGAAATTGCAATTGAACCCCGCTTAGGTATAAATTGGCAATTTAAAGCAAATCAAAAAATTTCATTTGGATACGGAAAGCACAGTCAGGCACAAAATCGTTTTGTTTATTTTATTAGGTCGTTAACAGATCCCTTAAATCCTGATTACATTTTTACAAACAAAAATCTAAAATTTTCAAAAAGTCATCATTTTGTTTTATCCTACAATTTATTACTCGATGAAAATCACCGCATTAAAATTGAAACATATTATCAATATTTGTATGATATTCCTGTTTCACGAAATTCTTCATTTTGGTCATTAATTAATTATGGTGCAAGTTTTAACAATACAGCTTTTCTTGATAGCCTTGTAAACAATGGAACTGCCGAGAATTATGGAATAGAACTTACTCTTGAAAAATTCCTGAACAAAAATTTATACTATTTAATTACACTCTCATTATTCAATTCAACTTACGTAGCAAGTGATGGAATAGAAAGAAACAGCATGTTCAATGGAAATTATGTCTTTAATATTTTAGGAGGATATGAATTTGAACTTAAAAAACACAAATCATTAATATTTGATTTAAAAGGTAGTTTTGCAGGAGGCACAAGAAAAATCCCTATAGACCTTGAAAAGTCAAGAGAAAGCGGAGGTACACGCTATAACTACAGCAGAGCCTTTGAAGAAAAGTTCTCAGATTATTACAGAGTTGATTTCAAAGTTTCATACAAAGTTAACTTGCCTAAAAGCAGTCATTTAATAGCACTTGACTTATCAAATATCACAAATCACAAAAATCATTTTGTAGAATATTACGATAGTGCTAAAGGAGAAATTGCTGATATTGGACAAATTGGTATTATTCCTGTAATTTTGTACAGAGTTAGATTCTAATGGGAGGTATTTAGTCTTTCTAAGAAAACACCAAATAACAAATTTCAAATGACAAATAAACACCAAATAATAAAATTCCAATTTTTCAAAATGTTTGAATATTAGATAATTGGTTATTGAGAATTATTTGTTTTTTGATGTTTGAGATTTGTTATTTTTAAAATGAATAGTTTTCTAAGAGGCACTATTTATAGAACCTTCCTAAAGATTAAGATGCGGGTTTCAAGATGCAAACAAATGGTATTAAACGAAAAGTATCCAGTTGATGGAACAAAAAACATCTTTGGGCGGAAAAGGTTCTTTTGTCTTTTTAAGGCTTAAATCCAATTTTTAAATCGTTAGGACTTGTTTCTTTATTCCTTGAATTTTAAAAAAAATTTGGATTTTGCAAAAATTTGTATTACGTTTGTGCAACATATTTTTATAAGAATTAGTTATAATTTTAAATAAAAAATAAGATTTATTAAATTAATAAAGCAGAAATATGAAAAATAAAATTACCCCCCCTTGTTTGTAATAGACAGTTACACAGATACTTACATAGTATAAAAATTCATTCAATTATTATGATTGTGTTATTAAATATTCCATTAATATTGTTTCTTAATATTAATAAATGTAATGCCCAAAGTGGAAACTGGGACGGAAATATTTTAATTCCAACAACTACAGATTATCAAGTTGGAATTGGAACCAGTGCTCCTGATGCTGATTTACATATAAAAAAAACTGATAACAATTACTGTAATAATAACGATTTATTTCTCTATCAGCGTTTCGAATTATTTGATAATCCTGAAGAAGGTTGTGCTACCAGAATTTGGGATATTTTATTAAATAATAATGGTTTATTGTTCAGAAATGTAGATAATATAGAAACTGATGTTTTGTTTATGAAGAATAATGGTTATGTTGGAATACATAATAATAATCCCAAGGCACGTCTTGATGTTAAAGGTGATATTATATTTGGAAAAACTTATAATGAATATTCAAATAAATATATGTTATATACTGCTTTGCCATGGTCTGATGCTCAGACACCAATTAAAACACTGAGGATTGGACCATTAAAAGATGGAGAATCACTACCCGCAATATCAAACAGTTTAATATTTTACAATAATAATATTGGGATTGGCTCATATCCATATGATTCTAAGACAAAATTAACTGTTGACGGAAATATGATTATAGGCAAAACAACTGGATATCATAAGAAATTAGGCATTTTTGAAATATATGAAGATAATAATGATTTTTGGTCACAATATATTCGAAATGGAGGAGGAAGTGCAAGACTTTTAAGAATAAAAGGAGGCTTCCCTAATGCTACACAAGCACTTTTTCAGGTTGAAGCAAATAACTGGGAAGAAGGAAGGGATGATGAAGAAGATGAAATTAGATTCAGAATTCTTGCAAATGGAAAAGTATTAATAGGTAAAGATTATACAGGCTCTGATGATTTTTTATTATCCGTTTCAGGAACTACTATTTGCAATGAATTAATTGTAACTGATAATAGTAATTGGGCTGATTTTGTTTTTAATGATGATTATGAACTTATGACATTAAAAGAATTAGAAAAATATATTAAAATAAATAAACATTTACCGGAAATACCTACTGAAAGTTTTATTAAGCAAAATGGATATAATATTGGAGAAATGGATGCTAAATTACTACAAAAAATTGAAGAACTTACTTTATACATATTAGAACTTAAAAAAGAAATTGATACATTAACGTCTGAAAATGGATTGATAAATAAAAAATTAAACTCAAATAAATTTTAAAACTATGAAAAATCTAATAATATTAATATTAACGGCTACATGTTTATTAATGAACACATTATTACATGCACAATGTTATGACCTTTCGACCGGGGCGGATACTATGGGTTTTGAAAATACCGATACAAATGAATTTTATACAAAATGGGAAATAAATGATGTAAACTCAAATGATACTTCATGGGAAAGATCATCATATATATCACATAATGGTGATTTTTCAATTGTAATAAAACAATACAATGATGATTGGCTTTTTTCAAGATGCTACGAATTAGATAGCAATGAACATTATGATTTAAGTTTTTGGTATTATATGGACAATCCATTTATTGAGAATCAGGGATTTTATTTGGTTTTAAGTACTACAACAGACTCAACCGGTATAGTTGATACATTAGTATATCATAATCAAGAATATTATAACTCATCTTTTACTAAAATATCAAAAATATTCAGTCCCCAATCAAATAATAATTATTACATTGGTTGGTACGCTTTTGGTCCCTCACATTATTTAGTTACAAGTTATTTTTTTGATGATATAGTTGTTAGTGAATATCAATGTGATACAGATCAAGTTGATCTTGGCAATGATACTACAATTTGTGCCGGAGACAGTATTTTGCTGGATGCAGGTTCAGGCTTTGAAAATTATTCATGGAATACAGGAGCAGATAACCAAACAATAAAGGTGGATTCAGGCACTTATTATGTTGAAGTTACAGCTGAATATGGGTGTAAAAGCTACGATACAGTAGTTGTAACTGTAATTACCATACCTGATGATACTTTGATATATGATGGAAATACGACTTTTTGCATTGGAGACAGTCTTGTCCTTGAAATCCAGCTTGAAAATGCAAATTGTGAAGATTATGACATTACCTGGACACCGGGAAACTCAACTGATTCGATAATAACCATTAAATACATAGGCAACTATTTTTGCCAGATAGCTGATACACAATTCGGTTGTACGATAACTTCCGATACTATAGATGTTGAGGTCCGTTATCCTTATAATGAACAGGAGATTTGTCTTGTTACTGTTGATGAAAACGGGAACAATGAAATTGTGTGGGAAAAAGAAGATAATAATTACATTAAGTCATTTAAGATATACCGTGAAACTTTTTATGTCGATAGTTTCGAATTAATTGAGACTTTGCCTTACGACAGTTTAAGTACTTATGTGGATACTGATTCAGAACCAGGTAAAAAACCTTATGTTTATGGTATTTCAGTTGTTGATTCCTGTGATAATGAATCCAGCTTGTCAGACTATCACGTTACCATTCATTTAACAATAAGTCAGGGAATTGGAGACAAGATAAATCTGAACTGGACAGATTATGAAGGTTTTGAATATTATACTTTCAGGATATACAGGGACACTAACTCAAGTTCCCAAACATTATTCGATTCGGTTCAGGCTTATATAAATTCTTATACCGATGAAAATCCGCCAGAAGGAAATGTTTATTATCAGGTAGAAGTGGTTAAAGATGAAGCATGCAATCCGACCCGTGCAGGATACAGCTCATCATTGTCAAATAAAGTGGATAAACTTTCTTCAGGTATAATGGATGAAGAGCTAAAGGGAATTGAGATTTATCCGAATCCGGCAAACGATAAACTAACAATCTTTAATCCCTATAAAAGCCTTGAAATACAAGTTGTTGATATTAGGGGAGAAATCATAAAAACCCTTAATGTTCAAAAAGGTACGCACAAAGTAAACATTGAAAATATTTCAAAAGGTATATATTTTATTAAGTTTATTAACAACAAAATATCAGCAAATTATAAATTAATAAAAAACTAATTTTTGATAATGAGATTTTTATTTCCGTTTTTGATATTATTTTTATTTCTTTTTTCGTGTAATAATGAAGAGGATATAACAATGAATTACTTAGACCAGGAGATAAAAGATTATGTAGATTTTCCTGCAGGTAGTTACTGTATTTACAGGAATCTGATTTATATGGAAAAGAAAAAAAAGTATGGGAATTAGAAAGGTATTTTATAAATAAATGATTATGCGAAAATTAAAAAATTATATAAAACCGTTAATTTTTGGAATTATAATATTGACAATTACTGGTAACTCTTGCCAAAATGGATATGAAATGTGTACATGGGAAATGGAAACAACTGATATGAATGTTTATTTAGGCAAGATGGAAAACCCAACCAGCTATGATTTAACAACTCATATTGATAAGTTAGATTATTGTAAATACAATCTGTTACGTATAAGTTTTAAATTCGATTCTAAATATTTGTCTCATGAATTTTGCAGTACACCACGGGATTCTCTTGTTGGCAGGATTGAAGATATTTTACTAATTTGTAATAATGATTACAATGAACTATATAAAACAGGTGATACATTAAATTCTATAATTGATATAATTTATCGAAAAACAAATGGTATGATGACAAAAAGTCGTTTATCATTAGAAAGTTATTTATCAATTAAACCTATATGTACTTTTCATGCATATTTATTTTTAAACCATCCACCTGACACTACTTCTATACAGTCTTTCAAATTATTTTATAAAGAAACAGACGGAACAACTTTTACAGATACAACGGAAACTATTTATATAACACCATAATAAATAATAAAATATGAAAAGTGTATTATTTGCAATATTATTAATTTTTTCAATTACTTTGTTAGCCGAGCCTGTTGATTCAACAGAAGCAAAAATAATTGCTGCTAATTTTTATCAATATAAAAACCAAAAAAGATCATGGGCAAACGTTAAAAAAACAATTGTAATGCAATATAAAGGAATTAATACCAGATATACTTTTGTTTTTGCAAACAACGATTTTGTTATTGTATCTGCCGACAATGCAACAGTTCCTGTTTTTGCTTATTCTGAAAATGGTTCATATAATAATGAGGATAAACCTCCTGCTTATGAGTATTGGATGCAAACCGAATATGATGAATGGGTTTACTATGTTCGACAAAATAATATAAGTAATGCAGAAACTATTGAGCAATGGAATAATATTAAAACCAATAATTTTAGTCAATATAGATCTAATAGTTCAGTAGATCCTTTGATTGAAACAAGGTGGGGACAAAGTTTTACAAATGATGGAGTATGCCCTGGATATAATTTTTTTGTTCAAAATAACAATAACTGTGGCTGTGACCATTGCACTGCAGGTTGTGTAGCCGTAGCTATGGCTCAAATAATGAATTTTTGGCGAAGTCCTGATAATGATTTTGATTGGTGTAATATGACAGATAGCCTAATAAAACTTGACATTAATAGCAATCAAAGAGCCAATTATGAAACAGAACGAAATGCAATAGCCGAATTAATAGCCGATTGTAGGGATAAATCTGATATAAACTATTGCAGAAAAATTGATAAAGAAACAAGCTGTCTTTCAGGAACAAGTACAGGTAAAGCAAAACGAGCTTTAAGAAACGACTACAAATATAGCAACGATATGTTACATCGTTATCGTTGTCTTACTATGAGTTGGAAACCTAAAATGAGAAAAAG
>JAYEOP010000503.1 GCA_034723125.1 Bacteroidota bacterium
TTAACTTCAAAAGTATCTTCTGTTGAATAATTATGAGTAGGATTTTCATTTGTGCTTGTTGTTCCGTCATCAAAGTTCCAGAACCATGTCATTGAACCTGAATTTATTGTTGAGTTATTTGTAATAATAAATTGATGTCCGTTCATGCATTGGTCGCTATCGTTAAATGAAAATGATGGCTGTGGCTCAGGATAAACAATAGTTGATTTAATTAATGAATCTTTACATCCTAAAGCTGATGTAACTATTAGTTTCACATTAAATGTGTCGTCAGAAGTATAAGAATGTGTTGGGTTTGTAAAAGTGGATGTGTCTGAATCTCCAAAATTCCACAAATAAGAAATGCTTCCTGTTGAAATATTCGAGCTGTTGGAAAAAACATAGCTGTTTCCATAATAACATTGTGCAGAATCATTTATTGAAAATACAGAATTCGGCATTGGGAAAACATAAACGGTTTTGGTAATTGAATCAGGGCAACCTTCCCCTGAATACACAAGTAATTTCACTTGAAAAGTATCTGAAGTAGCAAATGAATGGGAAGGATTTTTAGAAGTTGAAGTATCACCGTCCCCAAAATCCCAATAGTACGATAATGAACCTGAACTTATTGAAGATGAATTTGTAAAAACAAAATTATTTCCCCTTAAACATTGGTTACTATCGTTTACTGAGAATCCCGAATTTGGCATTGGGAAAACAATATTTGTTTGGTAAGCTGAATCTTTACATCCGAAATTTGTTGTTGCCAATAATTTAACTTCAAAAGTATCACTGCTTGAATATGAATGGTTAGGATTTGTTGCAGTAGAAGTATCATTACCGCCAAAACTCCATAAATACGACAAAGTATCGTAAGCAATAGTTGTATTATTTGTAAAGATAAAATTATTTGCGGTAAGACACTGTGCTGTATCATTTAATGAAAATCCAGCATTTGGCATTGGTCTGATAAACACATTTTGAATTGAAGTATCAACACAAGCTGAATCGGATGTTGCTATCAGCATTACTGCAAATGTATCCGCAGTTGTGTATGTTTTTGGAAGAACATAAATAGATGTTGAAGTATCACCACCTCCCAAATCCCAATAAAAGCTCAAAGAACTTGTTGTGCTGATTGATGAATTATTATCAAAATAACATAAATTACCACTAAGGCATTGCAATGTGTCGTTTACACCAACAACTGCATTAGGGCTATAAATTACCTCTAATTGATGCGTTGAGGAATCCATTCCTTTGTGGTCGTAAGTTGTAACTAATTTTACCGTATAAATTCCTGGATTAGAATAGGAATGAACAGGGTGTTGAACATTTGATGTATCACCATCACCAAAATGCCATTTAAAGTAATCTATTGTTCCGCTTTCAATTGTTGAGGTATCTGTAAAAACAAATCTGTTTTCATTAAAACATTGTAAAGTATCATTTATGGTAAATCCTGTATTAGGTCTTGGGTAATTAATTACTGAGTGATAAATACTGTCAATAATATTGCATCTGTAAATTACAAGTAAAACATTATAATTGCCTGTATCTGAAAAGGCATGAACAGGATTAAAAGCTGTAGAAGTATCACTTGTTCCTGTTGTAGGATCGTTAAAATTCCAAAATACAGAATCAATTCGTTGTGAATCTGCAATCATAAAAACAGTTATCATGTCTTCATAGTTGTTGCTATAAGTATAACCATGATTGGGGTCAAAATATGATGCTACAAAAGTTGGTAATCCGTATCGACACCTACGAGAACCAAGGGAAACACCATTTGATTGGTATCCGCATGAACTACCAAGTTTGTTAGGATATTTAATTACAGATAAATTATATTTATAATTTCTGGAAATATAAATTTTGCCGTCAGAAGCAAGTTGTAAGGCACCAAAACCTCCTGAAGATTCTGTAGCAACAGTAGTTTGAGAATTTTTTATTGCCGTTGCTGAACCGGCAGCGAGATTCCATTGCCAAATTTTAATACTGCCCCCGTAAGAACCCCATCCGCCACCGTAAAGAACATTTCCATTTGGAGAAAATGCAATTCCATAAGCACCTTTAAAATTATCTTTAAATCTAATTGGGTTGGAAACGATTCCTGTGGTATAATCAAAGTCAAATACCTCAAATGCTCCTGATGAACTGCTACACCAATTAGCCCAATAAGATGTACAACCATCATAAGTTATTGCTAATGCTATTTTTCTACCGTCAGATGATGCTTTTAAATAGCCTCTGGAATTTCCATAACCACTTCCATCACCTCCTTGATGTACTGTTCCAACTGTACTAATAACAGGAGTTGTAACAATACCATTTGGTGTAAGAAGAAATGCATAGAATTTACCACCTGCATTACTACTTCCTTTTGAGTATCCGTGTCCGATAATCCAAATGTCAACATTATTACAATGCCTTACAGCGGTAATTTTTTCAGCCATTTTTATGCCTGATGGTGTTAGTAGTTGGTTTTTTGAACTTGAGGTGGGGGTAGGCACATCTCCTAATCCACTATTCAACGACATATCAACTATGGTGTATCGTAATCCATGGTTCAGGTTATTTTGTGTTGCATCAATTGTAAAAACATAAAAGGTATCAGGATTTGTAGGGTGTGGAACAATAACACCCGATTGAGTTGCTGATGAATGACCGTAAAGTCCTGTTTCCATTGTTTGATGGTTAGCGTTCCATATTGTCATGCCGTCTGTATAAAAAAGGAGATTGCCTGCTGAATCAGAAATTGTAGCACTTCCTTCAAGATTATTGGTTTGACCGCTATAAAAAGCAACAGGGTTGCCTGTACTAAAATTTAAGCCTGCATGATTACCAAAGCACCAAACATTTCCTTGTCCTGTTTGAGAATAGGATAGTTTGTTAAAAACCAACAATATTGCAACAAGCAAAAATATTTTGAAAAAATTGTTGTGCTTATTTTTTGCTTCTTTATTCATTTCAATTAAAAATTTTTAAACGAAATAATTTTAATGTTATTTTAAAATAATTTTTTTGACATCAGTAAAATTCCCTGAACTTATTTTTATAAAATAAAAACCTTTTGATTCATTACTGATATCAATCATTTTATTTATTTTTCTGTTGTTATTTAATTTTTCATAAAACAATACTTTTCCTTGAATATTATAGATTGAAACAGATAGCCTTTGTTTTAATGGATTTGTTATTTCAATATTAATTTTTCCATAAGTTGGATTTGGATAAATTTTTATATTCGAAAATATTTTTACGTTATTTATGCTGTTAACAGTATCAAAAGTAATAATTATTGTATCGGAATTTGTACAAGCATTGCTGTCTGTAACATGTACAAAAATGCTATTGCTTCCATGCTTTAAATTTGAAATATTGCAAATCAATTTGTAAGCTGTAGAATTATCACTCCATAGTATGCTATCAAATTCCGGATTTGCACTTAAAATTATTGAATCTTTAAAAGTAAGACTTGTATCATTTCCGAGATTAATAATCGGTTGAGGGAAAACAGTCATTTCTTTTAGTGTTGAATCACCACAGTCCTTGTCTGAAATGGCTAATAGTTTTACAAAGTAATTCCCATCAGAGGAAAAAGAATGTTGTGGATTTAATAAGGAAGAATTATTGTTGTCACCAAATTGCCATGAAGAATTGAGAGTACCTGTAGCTATTGTTGATGTATTTGTAAAAATAAATTTATTTCCATTAAGACATTGGGTGCTGTCGTTTACTGTAAAATTTGATTCAGGATTTGGATTAATAATTACCGAACTATAAGTAGAATCAGTACAACCAAATACAGAGTTGACTAATAATTTAATTGAATAATTTCCTGAATTTTGATATGAGTGCTGAGGATTTAAAACAGATGAATTATTGTTGTTACCAAATTGCCATGAAGAATTGAAAGTGCCTGTAGCTATTGTTGAGCTATTAACAAATTGAAAGTTATTTGTATTAAAACACTGAATGGAATCAGTGATATGAAATAAAGCTGTTGGTTCGGGATTTACTAAAATCGTTTTAGTTATAGAGTCTTTGCACATGTAATCTGATGTTGCTAAAAGCTTAACATGAAAAGTATCACAGCTATTGTAGGAATGTGAAATATTCGGATGTTGGGTTGTAATTTTATCTCCAAAATTCCATAAATACACCATTGTGCCTGATGAAATAGTTGTGTTGTTATAAAATTTAAAATTATTGCCGTTAAAACATTGAGAACTGTCTGCAATTGTAAAGTCAGTTTCCGGTACAGGATGGACAAAAACTTTTTTTATAAGTGAATCTTTGCATAATTGATCTGACTTTGTAACTAATTTTATAAAATAATTTCCATCATTTAAATACGAATAAGTAGGACTTAAAAATGTTGATGTGTCGTTGTTTCCAAAATACCAGTTGTTTGAAATAATTTGCCCTGAGGAAATTGAAGATAAATTGCTGAATTTAAAACTATTTCCTGATAAACATTGGGAAGAATCATTTACACTGAAATTCGCAATTGGTGTTTCATGTAGCATAATTTCTTTTTCAACGGAGTCTTTACAGTTGTAATTAGATGTTGCTAAAAGGTAAATAGATTTTTTGCCTTTGTTTAAAAAGCTGTATGATGCATCTTTAGATGAAGAAGTACTTTCTTGTCCGAATTCCCAAAAATAGGATAAAGTTCCTGAACTTATTGAGGAATTATTTGTTACAATATAATTGTTTCCATCAAAACACTGAGCACTGTCGTTTATAGAAAAATCTGCTGTGGGCATTGTTCTTACATAAATATTTTTTGTGATGGAATCCAAACAATTAAAATTGGAAGTAGCAATTAATTTAACAGAATAAATACCTTCGGAAGAATATTGATGTGTAGGATTCAATGCAGTTGAAGTTGTTAAATCACCAAAGCTCCATAAAATATTGCTAATGCTACCTGAATTTATTTCTGTAGAATCATAAAATGTAAATGAGTTAAAATCAAAACATTGAGAAGAATCATTTGCTGAAAAATTAGTTTTAGGATTTGGGAAAATATGAATTGTTTTTGTAGTTGAATCTATGCATTGAAAATCTGAAATTGCTATAAGCTTTACTTCAAAAGTATCATCAAAAGTATAAGAATGTGAAGGATTTGTAGAAGTTGAAAACAAAGTGTCGCCAAAAGACCAATTGTAATTTATGTTTCCAGAGGAGATTGTTGAATTATTTGTAAAAGAAAAGGAATTTCCTTCAAAGCAAGATGTACTATCGGAAAGAGTGAAGCTTGCAACAGGAAAAGGTTTTATTGATATGGAAATGCTATCTATATCAGTATATCCATAACCTGCATCTACAATTACATAGTACATTCCTGAGGAATCAACTGTGAGCATTTGCGTTGTTGCAAGTGTGTCTGTTGAATTTGTATCTTTCCAAACATAAGAGTAACCCAATCCATAACCTGCATCGATTATAAGACTTTGTCCTGAGCAAAAAGTAGTGTCATTGCCAAGGTTTATGTTAGGC
Source organism: Bacteroidota bacterium (assembly GCA_034723125.1). Lineage (NCBI taxonomy): Bacteria > Pseudomonadati > Bacteroidota > Bacteroidota bacterium. Next base: position 5,491 of record JAYEOP010000503.1, read on the forward strand.
ACATCAATAATTAAAATATCATCAATTGCAATATCACTTAAAAATCCAGAGCCTGTAATTCCTCTGAAACTAAGTTTGTCAAGATTTTTTAAATTACTCAAGTCAATAAGTTCCGATTGCCATGCACTTCCATGATTTCCAGAGATAGATGTTGAAAAATCATTAACCCATGAATCCGCAGTATCTACATCAAAATGCAAGGAACCCATATCTGAGCCATTCATACTGTACCAAACTTTTATGTGTGGATTTGCGGCTAAAGTAAGGTCAATGTCAGGAGTGAAAATACTGGCTGTTTTATTATAATTTCCTGATGCTTCAATATAATAATAATAACTTCCGTTATGTGCGGAATTAGGTCCTGTGCCATAAGTTGGTGTTACTCCAGATTTGCGTATCCAGTCAATATTATCATTACTTGATTGTAGCCAGTTACCACTTCCGTTTTCAAAGCTTTCTGTGTAAGGTAAAATTTTAATGATTTTGTATGGAAAATTTAAAGTGTCGTTAGTATTATTACCATCAGCAGTTGTGTTAGGGTCAGAAGTCCAGAGTTTTAAACTATGTATCCCATGCGAAAAATTGATTGTATCAATTATAACTGATGTTGAAGAATATTGTGCAATATTTCCTGTCCAGTTAAATAACGATGGTGAACTTCCATCTACTGAGAGTTTTATTTTAACTGAAGTAAGATTGTTTGCACCATAATTTTTTATTGTTGCTTTTATATATTTTTTCCTTTCAACAGAAACATTGGTAACACCTGCATCATTGGCTATTTGACCGCTAATAATTACATCATCAATACAAATACCATAACCATATTTTGCAATTCCATGAAAAGCAATCTTGTAAGTACTACTTGGGTTTGGCAAATTTACAGTTCGTAATGTCCAATTTGGTGTATTTGAGGTAAATGATGTTATTTGCACCCATAATGAAGAAGAATTTTTTTTGTAATAAATTGATAGTTTATCCTGATCTGTCCCCCACTGTTCTCGTGCTTCATAAAATTTTAACTGAACATTTCCCATTCCTCCTAAATTAATTGAGGGAGTTACCAATTTACGAGTAGTAATCATCGACCATAAATAAGCGTTTCTTGTTCCGCTGTGTGCTGTTGCTGGATGTTTGGAGCCATTGTTAAAATGTCCACCATTATTTATTGACCACACATCAGAGCCGCTTACTGCCTCCTGTGTCCATCCTGTAGGCAAGGAGGAGGAAGAATTAAAATCCTCAGAAAATAGCGTTATTTGAGCTGTAAGATTTTGAATTTGAAATAGTAAGAAAAAGAATAAGATCGTTTTAAGAAATATATGATTTAGTGATGTCGTTGTTTTTGTATTCATAGTTAAAAGAAGTGATAAAAGCGTTGTTAATATATTTTTTGCAAAGATAATATCTTTTGAAAAAATGGCATAATAAAAATTATTCAAACTCACTATTACATTTTTAATTACAGTAAAATAAGTGCAATTAATAAAGACGGTATTTTAAGTAAAAAAGTTGCATACAATGGTTTCTGATGAAATAAAGCTCTTTGCCTTATGATGAAAAACAATACTCAATTTTAAAATATAACAACCTGAATTCAGGTTATTTGCTTAGAAGTTCCCTTTTATAAATAAGTGCTTTTTTTTTTAACTATTTGAAAAGGTAGTACTTCAAAAAGAGATTAAATCTAAAATTTAAACATTCCAGCAATTACTTAGAACAAAATTTGATTATTTGAAAAAAAAGGCATACCTTTGAAAGCTTATTAAAAAACTGATTTTCATGAACAGACGATTGATACATATTATTTATATTATATTATTAATCGTTTTTCTATTACCAAAAGAAGTCTTCTCTCAAAAATACATAAAATATTATGTTAAAGACAATACTATAAGTTTTGTTGCTGAAAAGAGTTTGAGGAAAATTGTTGATCAAGAAATTTTAAAGGAAAATCATCCTGATGATATACCATTTATGGTATTAGCAAAAACCTTTAGTAGCGTAAAATTAATTGTTTTTGAAATAAAACAAGATGCAAGCTTATCTGAAGATATTGACCTTTTAGAATTAAAGTATAGTAATAAAAATGAATTTAAACTGTTAAAAAGTGATATTAAAGAATTTAACCAAACGAATATTGCTTTTATTGAAATGACATACACCGAAAATGATAAGGAAGTATATCATCTAATATATGAATCATTTTATAAAGCTGGTATTTTAATAAGATTTAGCTTTAGTTGTCCAAAGAAAAAAATGGATAAGTGGAAACCGATAGCTTGGGATATGATAAAATCATTGAAAATAAGATAAATTTATAAAAAAAAATTCATTAATTTTAATGAAATAAGTAAATAATAATAAAATATGGCATTTACATTAAAAATAGGAGATTCGGCACCAGATTTTGACTTGCCGGCAACAGATAAAAAAAATTATTCGTTAAAAAAATTTAAAAAGGCAAAAATACTGGTAATCTTTTTCACATGTAATCACTGCCCTTCAGTTATTGAATCGGATGAAAACACAAAAGATACTGCGGAGATGTTTAAAGATGATGGAGTGGAGTTTGTTGCAATAAATTCAAATAGCAAGAAAACCAATAAACTAAATGATTTTAAA
>JAYEOP010000504.1 GCA_034723125.1 Bacteroidota bacterium
TCATAATCGTACTGACCTGAATAAGAAATATTTGAACCATGACCCTCTAATGGATAAGCAAATTCATAAACCAAAGAATCACCGTTAGGGTCAATTGCACCTACATTTATCCAATGATCCTGGCCTTTGCAAAGTAGAGTGTGCGGATCTGTTCTGAAAACAGGAGAACTGTTTTGTGGAGTTATGCATCTGTTTAAAGTTGCTTCGTTGAAAAAAAACTTTGATTTTGCACCTGTTGTTATTGCATTATTTCTACAACACTCTTGATGGAATAATATCAATTCACAACATGTTGTATTTAAAACAACTAACTTTTCATATTGATACTTTTCAATACCGTACGGAAATGAACATGAAGATGTTTGACATCTTGAACATCCGGATGAACAAATAGGTGTTATATCTACGGCAGGAGGTTTTGTTATTGAGACTGTTGCAATATTTTGACCTGTTGTTTTGCATATAATTCGAATCCGAGCATTACCTGTGTTAATTTCATTGCAATCCCTGTAAAATACTAATTTTATCATAAAACTGTCCTGACCAATATTAGTATAAGTAAGTTCAGTACCTATTAAATGTTGTCCAAAACTTTCTGAATGTATAAAGAACATTGCAATTATGCTTACTAATAAGTATATTTTTCGATTCATAATATTTAAATTTTTAATAAGTGTTTTAAATGATAATTAGTATAAAAAATATATATGAGGTAACCCATTATTTTCATTTTATTTATAATTATTTAAAAACCAATTTCTCAACAACCTCACTTTCATCCATCAATCCAATTTTCAAAAAATAAATCCCTTTAATTTGTTTCTTTAATTCATAGTTTTTTATATTTAAATCCTGAGTTTCTAAAATTAATTTCCCTAAAGAATTATATAAATTAATAGATTGAATTTTTGTTTCTGATTTGATGTAGATTTTTCCGTTTGAAGGATTTGGATAAATTGATATTTTAGAATTTTCTACTTCTGTAATTCCATTTGTTTTGGCATTTATAAAAGCTAATTTTGTAAGTGAATCTGCACAGCCAAGGTCAGAAATTACTTTTAGCATCACATCATAATTTCCAACATTTTGATAAGTGTAAATTGGGTTTTGAACTATGGATGAATTTCCATCTCCGAAATCCCAAAAGTATTGGGAAATAACATTAAAAGCAATTGTTGAAGAATCGTAAAAATTAACAACAAAGGGAACTTCCCCTGAAAAAATATTAGCTCCAAAATTTGCAATTGGTATATCTCCGATTTGAACAAAAATAGAATCATATTTTGTAGCACACACAAGGTCTTGAGTTTCTGCTTTTATCCAAAAGCCTTGCTTTGTCAAGTCATTATTTCCATGTAAATATTTAATAAAAATATTATTAGGATTTCCATCAAAAATTCCATCGGCTTGTTGTCCTTTTGACCAAAGCATTGATTGAGCATTTTCGAATTGTGCATTTAATTCATAGTAATTATTTTTACAAACAATTGGATTTGTTTTGTCAATTATTATTGAAGGCTCAACAACCGAAAGAGTTATTGTATCGGCATTGTAGCATCCGTTGTTGTCGGTAAAATGCCAAGCGATTTGGTAATCACCGACTGCTTTATTCGAATTGAAGTATCCTCCTGAGCCAACATTCCCTGACCAGTAACCGCCATAAGTGCCTCCGATAGGAGAATGGTTTATAAAAACTAATCCTTCCTCTTTGCACATTTTGAATTTATTATTTGATGGATTAATTTGAATATTTGGAATTGCCATTACTTCAATATTAACTGTATCATATTTTGGACAATG
>JAYEOP010000505.1 GCA_034723125.1 Bacteroidota bacterium
CAGGAAACCAAGTACATGTTTATTAACCGAAATATCTTAAATGTAGATGGTAGTAGTATTTTTATAATCCGCGTTGATACAGGAGAAAAAATAGCTGTTTTGTTTCTTTATTTAAAAATTCAAAGATAATAAAAAAATCAATCCTTTTCCCTAACAGTAAACCTGTCAAGTATTTCCCCTTCTGTATCTTTTAGAGGGACATCAGCTTCCGATAAAGCAGAATCCTGACATTTGTAAACTGTAGACGGGAATTTTGCAATTAGCGGATAATCATGGGTTGCAATAACAACTGCCCTGCCGGAATGGCTTATTTCAATAAGTAATTGCAGGATCCCTTCCGAGGTATCGGGATCGAGGTTTCCGGTGGGTTCGTCGGCAAGGATAAGTTCGGGATCGTTGAGCAGGGCACGGGCAATTACTACACGTTGTTGCTCGCCTCCCGAAAGTTGGTGGGGCATTTTAAATATTTTGTTCTCCAAATGCACCTTTTCGAGAACTTCGTTAATTCTGTCTTTTATCTCCTTCGATTTTGACCAACCTGTTGATTTTAATACAAATTGCAGGTTGTCAAATACATTGCGATCGGTGAGCAATTGAAAATCCTGAAAGATGATGCCAAGTTTTCGACGGAGATATGGAAGCTTTTTCTGCTTTATTTTATTCAAATCGAAACCTACTACCATTCCATTGCCAACTTTTAATGGCAATTCGGCATAGAGGGTTTTTAATATACTCGATTTCCCGCTCCCGACTTTTCCTATTAAATAAATCAGATCGCCTTTGCAAACTTTCAGGTTTACATTCGAAAGTATTAATTGTTCTTTCTGAAAAATGGCTGCTTTTCGCAACTCAACTATAGTATCTAACGACATTTTGTTGTAATATTAATTTATTATTTAACAGAACAAAAAAAAATATGCCCCTGTTTTTTATTTTTCGACAAAGATGGAAATTTTCGGCATCTTTCATAAGGTCGTGTTTCTTTAGTCTGGATAATTCATGAATTAATCAGGTTAGCTTTGCGGGCTTTGTGTGGGGCTTTGCAATAATTTACAACTTTTTCCATTCGAGTGTCTTCCAGAAAAAGTATTTGGAACCAATTACCTCAATTTCGTTTTGTCTTATTTCGGTGATTTTTAAATTAAACACCATTCCTTTTTCCGGGCCATACATGCTTCCATTTACCCATTCTTTTTCATCTTTGTCAAACTCTAAATTTTTAATGATTATTTTACCAACAAGAAGGTCGTCATGTTTCGATTTGTCAGGATTGTTTTTATCTTTTGTTTGACCATTTTCAAAACTGTTTAATGCAATAATTTTCCCAAAATACTTCCCGCTATTTTTGAATATCTCAACATCCAATTTATTTGGTAGATGATATTTTCCAACTATTTTATCAGCTTGTTGAGAAAATGTAGTAGCAGTTGAAAAAATAATTATATATGATAATATTATAAATTTCAGCATAACTTATTTATTAGAATTGGCCTCAATAATTCATAATCAAGTTAATCATAAGAAATATGAATAATCAAGATTAGAAATTATATTTAATTTTTGCATATATCATCGAATTATCTTTGTATTGACCGAATCGACCTTTTTCATCGCCAACAAAAATATTTGAACCAAGCAGGATTGAAAAACTATCGTCGAAATCGTAAGTTACTTTTGGCCTTATCAGTGCATCGGCGTTTGTCAGGCCAATATATGAGAAAAGCTCAAGGTGCATGGTTTCGCGAAACATATCGTAGCGTGCCACAAATGTCATAGTGTTTTCCATTTCTTCGTTCAGCATGCTATCATCATAATCCAATATCGCTTCCTGAATAAATTGGGTACTAAATTTTATATCTTTTATACTGAAGTCCACCCCGATAAGGTAATGTAAATAGTCCTTTTTGACCAAAGCATCCATGGCAAGCGGGTCTTCGGTCTGAAAATATTTCCCATTGTAATATGCAGCTTCCCCACGTATCACAAAGCCTTTTATCTCGGTACTGAACGATCCTCCTGCAATATTTAAGCGGTGATGTTCGGGTGTGATTTTTATGCCTGTCAAAATCGGGCTGCCCGTCGATATTTCCAATTGTTTCTCAGTGTGCATTGTAGGGTTGTCGTCCCATGTATATCCGCCCATAAGTTCAAAATCTATTTTCGATGTGAGAGCCGAATATTTCACAAACAATTCGCTATTTTCAAGGCTGGGTTTTACTTCCGATTTTGTCCGGTCGAAAGTTGGAGTAGCCGGAAAATCGGGTTGAATGTACCAAATAGAACCGGCAGCAGGCGTTACGGTGGGAGTAAAATTTGGCAACCAGATTAGCTCAAAAGTGCTGTTTCCTTTATAGTAGTCGAATTTTACCGCATTTACGCCTGTCCGTATTTCGTCGAAATCGGGCAACAGAAATTCGGTTAGGTTCAATGGCGAAACAATATCGGTAATAAAAACCCCATCGGCTTTGCCCCATACCACTTGTTGTTTACCAATGCGCAAATCGAAATTGTCGAAATACAAATCTAAGTAAAGCTCTCTGAACCGTAAGTCCAAACTATCGTCATTGTAACTATACAGCATAGGGTTTGCTTTAAAAGCAACTTTATTGCCCGATTTGGAAATATCCAGATTCAGAGTGTTCTGCAAAATTGAGAAGTCTCCATTATCGAATAGAACACCTGTGTAGTTTCTTGCAAATCCTGTAATATCAGGAGTTTGTGCCATTGCAAATTGGCTTGCCGTTAAAAGCAATATCAGAATTAATCCTTTTGTTTTCATTTTTTCATGTTTTCATTTATGATTTACGAATTATGATTTACGAATTACGATTTACGAATTATGATTTATGATTTACGAATAGGTTGATATGTAGTACCATCCAAATATATAAGATGTCGTTTTCTTGCAAATACTAATCAACAATCAACAATCAACAATCGACAATCGACAATCGACAATCGACAATCAACAATCAACAATCGACAATCGACAATCGACAATCATAAATCATAAATCATCAATCCGTTAAAGTCCTCGCATCATTATTCTTTCGGTGAATTTTGATGAAGGGATACCAGTGTTTATTTGGACATTACTTAACACCATACTTGTTTTATGATTTTTCTGAACGTTTTTCATTTCCGAATTTGTTATAATCCAAAGACCTGAGATTTCTTCATATTTCTTAATCGACAATATTTTCAGAAGGTCATCATCTTCGTCGTAAAACTCTTTTTTAAACCCGATAAAAGTTTCCTTCATAATCCATGTTATTGTTTTCGAATACATGTAATCTTCGTCTTTCGATACACTTTCAACAACATAGCAATCTTTGCCATCAATGGTTTCTTCGCGTAATAATTTGTGTATGTCGTCTTCAAGTTTCCTGTCGCCGAGGTCGTCGTAGGTAAAATCGGAACCCATAAAATAGTCGCTTTTACTGTCGCTCGATATACGCTTTGTCTTTTTTAGGGCTGGCAAGTAAATCCACTGGTCGTCGCTTTTATCCGAATCGTAGGTCCAGCTCATGAACGAAGTATTTTTCACATCGGCCGGTGTCTGAAAAAACATAATGCTTTTTTCAACTTCGCCCAGGTCTTTCGTAAACTGTTTGATTTTTCTTATCCTTTGATCACCGCTTTTGTTAACGAGGGTCATGGTTAAATCGGAAGTCTGGTCTTCGCCTGTTGCCCGGTTATTAGCGTTTTCCACGATTTGTTTGCCGGTTAAAGCCTGGGCAAATACCGAAACATTGGAGGCAATAGTAATTGCCATTACAACTGTAATAATTTTTAGTGTTTTCATTTTTTAAGTATTTAGATATTAGAAATTAGATATTAATCATTAGACATTAATCATTAATCATTTTATAGTTTCTTTTTAAAATACACATTGCTACTATACAGTAGCACAAGCATTATGGTAACTGTTCCAACAAAACTTGTAAACATATTTAGCGATACTAATGCTCCAAGTTCTCTGTTTGGCGGGAATACTGAAAATAACAAAACCATAAAACCTGCAATTACTACAATAGCATTAAAACTTATTGCTCTGCCCGAATGTGCCATTGTTTTTTGTGCAACAAGTAATTTGTTATCTGTTTTTGATGCATTAACACGATATTGTTCAATAAAATGGACGGCATAATCAATTCCAATACCAATAGCAATACTGGAAAGTAGTGCTGTTGTGCTATTTAATGGAATATTAAGGAATCCCATAATTCCAAAACTTATTAATGCAGTAATAGTGATTGGAACAGCTCCTATGAATCCTAATTTATAATTTTTAAACATTAAAGAGAGTAGAACAACAACTATTATTAATGATAAAACTAAACTCATTATTTGCCCTTCTAAAATTAAGTCGGTAAATACCAAACCCTTATATCCGCTTCCTGCATAATTTATTATAATTCCTTGTTTTTCAAAATCATCTTTAAACCTATCAATTATAGCCATTGAAGAATTTATAGCTTTAGAATTATCGCTTTTTAACTGGAAAGTAACATTCAGTTTAGCATAGTCGTAATCGACAACTTTATTCAGATTTTCAGGATCTCCCGACATTTCGTAGAGTAATAAATATTGTGCTATCAAATCCTGATTGTCCGGAATTGTATTAAATTCTTCTTTATCAGCATTCATAACCTTGTTCATTCTTTTTACATAATCAGTAAGAGCAAAAGAGTTCCCAACAATTTCGAGATCATTTTCCAGTTGGCTTTGCATCCTGTCAACTAATTTTAACACTTCCGGTTTTTTGAAAACATCTTTTTCGTTTTCTGAATCTAAGATCAGATTAAGAGTTGTTGTTCCGCCAAAATGTTCATTAATAAACTTATCGGTAAGTACAATATCGCTGTCTTTTTCAAATTTTTCTAAGAAACTGGAATTAATCCAAATTTTTTGCATTCCTATAATCGACAAAGTAACAATAGCAATTGTAGCAAATATGGAAACACTTTTTCGTTTAAGTATTGTTTTGGCAAAACTATAAGCTAAGCCAGACTCTTTGTCAGTATCACTTTTAGTAGATTTTTTAACTTTGGGTAATCCAAAAATCATAATGCCAGCCGGAATTAAAACCAAAGAAAATACCATAGCCATTAATACTCCAAAAGCCGTAAAAATACCGAAGTACTTAATTGGATAGACTTGAGATGTAAGAAGCGAAATAAATCCAACTGCAGTTGTAATAGAGGTCATTACTACAGGTTTCCACATGTTTTGTAGCATATCAACTGTAGCTTCTTTTTTAGATGCGTTAGGGTTTTTTCTCAGGAACAGTTGTAAATGACTGTATAAGTGTATTCCATCGGCAACACCAATTGCAATGAGCATTACAGGAATCATTGTAGAAACTGCATATATAGGAATTTGTACAACAGCCATTAGTCCAAACGCCCATAATACACTAAAAGATACAACTGCCAATGTTAGTAATGTACTTTTTACACTTCGTAGCATAATAAACAATACAAGCGTTATAACAAGTAAAACAATTGGTACCATTTTTTTCATATCTGCCGGACCAAGTAATGCCATACTACCTTCAACAATTGGTCTGCCTGCAACATGAATTTTAATATCTTCTGTTTCGAAAGAAGCAGCCAGATTGAGTATCTCAAAATAAAATTCCTGTGTAAATACATCGTCTCTTATTTCTGCAATTATCACTGTTACCGTTTCGTCATAAGAAACTAAACGACCAAAAGTCATTTCATTATTTTCGACATTGCGTTCCAGTTCGTTTAATTTTTCTTCGGATTTAGGCACACGTTTATAAAAAGCTTTTACATCCATTCCGTCTTCAGTGCCAATAATGTTATCGGCAGTATATAAGGATGTTACATCAGCCTTTTCTATCTCATCCATTTTTTGCAATTTCTTGGTAAGCTGTTTTAATGTATCTATAGTTGCAGTATTAAAAATCCCTTTCTGATTTTCAATAGCTACAATTATTCCATCATTAATCCCAAACCATTCTTCTGCCTGATCGCTGTAAGCAAATGCCGGATGGTCTTGCGGCATGTATTTATCAAGGTCGGTTTCCATTCGTGAATTTTCTTTCATTTGCATGAAAAACAGTACACTAATTATAATAGTTACTGCAATAATAATCCAAGGTGCTTTTAAAAGTTTTTTTAATAATTTTTCCATTGTTTTTCCATTTATTTATTTTTAAAATGCTAATCTCATTTCTAATCTTGCCATATAAATGTCGTCGGGGAATGCCAAAGTTTCAACACGACTAAATATTGTTGTTAGTTTAAGATGATTATTAAAAGTTTTGATACCAAATTCTATGTCTTGTTCATTAGTTTCATTTTCTTTAATTTGACCTACTGCTTTTATTGCTGCATAAAAGTTTAACTTTCCCGGAAAGTTATGTTTGATTTCTGATTTCCATAATGGAAAATCAGAAGCATCCAGTCGCATTATCTCGCCAAGAAACAGATTGCTAAAAAGTGGTTGAAAAACAGCATCATCATCAATGTCAGCTTTTCCTATGAAAGCTCCGCTTATCTTTGTGTTTGAGCCATTGTTCCATCCTGCGTTTTTGACTAAACCGGCAATAAAAACAATGGTATTATGGTCTTTCATGTTTTGATAAATCCCTCCGGTTTGAAACGTAAATTCATAAGGAAGTTTAAAATCAATTAATGATCCGGTATATAATTTATGATTAGGAATTATTGATCCGAATTCATTGTACAGAATAATTGCAATATTTGAAATTATTATTTTTTGTTTTTTCTGTACATCGGAAAATTCATCTGTACTACTAAAATCACTAAACTCATCTGTGCTGCTAAATTCATTTTCTGAGTTGGAGGCTATATCAACTTTCTCGAAGTTTGGATTCCAGTTAATAACAATACCGGCAAGATTTGTTTCTCCCGTTTTCTTTCCAATATTTTCGGTATAATCAGGATTTAGGATTCCATATAAATGGCGATTACTACAGAATTGCCCCATGCGTGCAAAGTTTTTCATAACTGTGCCACCTCTCAGGTTAATAGTAAAAGCACCGATTTCCTTATCAACACTTGCACCTAATATACGTTCGTCAATTAGATAGAAATTACCCAATTTGGTTTCATGTAATCCAATTTTTAGCTTAAAGTTATTGCCTGTCAAAGTATAAAAGGCTTGCTTTATACCGAGTTGACGACTTTTGTCTGTGTTTTCGTCAACAAGCTCTGAGTTTTCCCAATTTTTATATCCTCCTTCAATATAAAAATTGTGCTTTTTCAGGAAGGTAAAATCAAGAGCACCCAACAACATTCCGCCATTAAGTTTGGTATTGTCGATATTGGCATAAGGACTTGTCATTAACCCTGGCGCCATTGTTCCTTCTATCGCCCACAAAATAGGCACATCTTTTTTGAATGGAGTAAGATGTGCACCTAACATACTTCTGCACTCCATTTGTGCTTTTAAACTATTAGATGTAATAATTATTATACTAATTATTATTGCTAATTTTAATCCCTTTAAGAATGATTTTGTCATGATGTTTTTCTCCTTTTCGTTTAGTTGATATGCTTTTAATTTTACAATCATCCATGCACTCGCCACACATTATACATTCCTGATTGTCTAATTTACTTATTTTATTATCTCTTGTAATGGCGTTCATATCACAAGATGTACTACATGTTTTGCAACCGGCGCATGAATTGTTTATTCCCAGTATTGAAGCTCCCGGAATTTTTGTTATCCAGCCAAGTGTAAGACCTACAGGACAAATTGTTTTGCAAAACGGGCGATGGATAAATATTGAACTTAATATTAATATTCCAAGCAAGATATAACCCGTTAGATTTGCCGAAAATAGATTATAAGCTACTTTAAACGGTCCAATCTTATTCCATAAAATTACGTGGGTAAAAGTTAACTGTGCAAGCATAACAATAAGAATAACAATTCTTATTATTCGCATTACTTTTTGAGCTTTTTCGGATTGAAAGATTTTAATTTTTCCGATATTTAAAATTTCTTGTAAGGCTCCAAGATGGCATATCCAACCACAAAATACTTTTCCAAAGATGTATGTTATTGGGATAAGTCCA
>JAYEOP010000506.1:0-9711 GCA_034723125.1 Bacteroidota bacterium
AGTTTTTAGTTTTAACCTTTTAGTTTTAACCTTTTACCTTTTAGTTTTAACTTATAGGATTCTACGGACTTGCTTCGCTTCGAAAGCTAAAAGTTATTTTTTTTTCAAAGTTTTTATGGTTGAAACAAGTATTGCTATTATTTCTTTAACATCGTTAAATAAACTTTTGAATAGAATTTCTTCAATGTAATCAGTGTCTTTTAATAGCTCAATCCAGTATTTGGTTTCATTTGCTTCTTTGAGGGCAACACTAAATTTATTTATGTAATCAGCATTACTCTGAGCAAATTCAGCCTCTCTTATTAAAGCACCAATTGCAGTACCGCTTCTAAGGGTTTGTTTGCTTAGCACATATTCCTGTTTGGTACTTGTTAGATATTGAGTAAGTTTTACAATTCGCACTGAAAACAGATAACTCTTTTCTTTCAATACACGTTGTACCATAAATATATTATCTTTTAGTTTTAACCTTTTACCTTTTAGTTTTTACCTTTTAGTTTAAACTTATAGGTTGTCAATCATTATTTTCAAAATATTTTGAGCGGCAATTGCAATATTTGTTCCTGGTCCAAAAATCCCAACAGCTCCACTTTCGTAAAGAAACTCATAGTCTTGATGAGGAATTACACCACCTACAATAACCATAATATCTTCACGTCCAAGCTTTTTAAGTTCTTTAATAACTTCAGGCACTAATGTTTTATGTCCGGCAGCCAAGCTTGATACACCAAGGATATGAACATCATTTTCTACTGCCTGGCTTGCAGATTCTTTCGGAGTTTGAAAAAGCGGTCCTATGTCAACATCAAAGCCCATATCTGCAAAACTTGTAGCAATAACTTTTGAACCGCGGTCGTGTCCGTCTTGTCCCATTTTTGCTATCATTATTCTTGGTCTGCGACCTTCTAACTGAGCAAATTCATCTGATAGCTTTTGTGCTTTATTAAATTCTGTTTCACTATTCATAATTGATGAGTAAATTCCTGAAATTGACTTTATTGGGGGCGAATATCTTGAAAAAACTTTTTCACAGGCATCAGATATTTCTCCAAGTGTTGCTTTTTTTCGTGCGGCATCAACTGCTAATTCCAAAAGATTACCTTTTCCTGTTTCACAACTTTTGGTAATTTCATCTAGAGCAATCATTACTTCTTTTTGATTTCTATTATCACGTAATTCCTTTATGCGAGCAACTTGTTTTTCACGAACAGCAGAGTTGTCAACCTCAAGTGTATCGATGGGGTCTTCTTTTTCAAGTTTATATTTATTTATTCCAACAATGGTATCATATTTTGAATCGATACGAGCTTGTTTTCTTGCAGAAGCTTCTTCTATTCTCATTTTAGGTAAACCTGTATCAATAGCTTTTGCCATACCTCCAAGTTCTTCAACTTCTTCAATAAGTTTCCATGCCTTATTTGCTAATTCTTCAGTAAGTTTTTCCACATAATATGATCCTGCCCATGGGTCAACAGATTTGCAAATATTTGTTTCCTCCTGAATAAATATTTGAGTGTTTCTTGCAATTCGTGCCGAAAAATCTGTTGGTAAAGCAATAGCTTCATCCAATGCATTTGTGTGCAAGGATTGTGTATGCCCAAGTGCTGCACCCATTGCCTCCACACAAGTTCTGGCAACATTATTAAATGGGTCTTGCTCGGTTAGGCTCCAGCCTGATGTTTGACAATGAGTTCTCAATGCCATTGATTTTGGATTTTTAGGATTGAATTTTTTTACAATTTTTGCCCAAAGCATTCTTGCCGCTCTCATTTTTGCTATTTCCATAAAATGATTCATTCCAATTCCCCAGAAAAATGATAAACGTGGTGCGAATGAGTCAATATCCATCCCTGCTTTTACTCCTGCTCTAAGATATTCTAAACCGTCAGCAAGGGTGTAAGCTAATTCAAGGTCTGCCGTAGCTCCCGCTTCTTGCATGTGATATCCACTAATACTTATAGAATTAAAATGAGGCATATTTTTAGAAGAATATTCAAAAATATCAGCAATAATTTTCATTGAAGGAATTGGTGGATAAATAAAAGTATTTCTTACCATAAATTCCTTAAGGATGTCATTTTGTATTGTTCCGATAAGTTGTTCAGGTTTTACTCCTTGTTCCTCTGCTGCAAGAATATAGAATGCCATAATTGGCAACACAGCACCATTCATAGTCATAGAAACTGACATTTTATCAAGAGGAATTTGATCAAAAAGAATACGCATATCAAGTATTGAATCAATAGCCACACCTGCCTTTCCAACATCTCCTTTTACCCTATCGTGGTCTGAATCATAACCTCGATGCGTTGCAAGGTCAAATGCTACGGAAAGTCCTTTTTGTCCTGCTGCCAAATTTCTTCTGTAAAAAGCATTTGATTCTTCAGCTGTGGAAAATCCTGCATATTGACGGACAGTCCATGGTCGCATAACATACATAGTTGAATAGGGTCCGTGTAAATAAGGTGGAATACCTGCTGCGTAATTAAGATGCTCCATTCCTTCAAGGTCTTTTTTGAAGTATCCGTTTTTTATATTAACTTTTTCAGGAGTTGGCCAAGGCTCTGTAAAATTAAAATCTTCATTTGAAGTATTATTCCGAATGTCTTTTATGTCAATTTTTTCAAAATCAGGTCTCATGTTTTTAAAAATTTATTTTGTCAAAAAAACAATTTATATTATTTTAAAGTGCTTTTGATATTTTTTCAAACTGTCTAAAATATTTGTTTTCAGATGAATAAAATCATCAATCCCAGCGTTTTTTAAATTTTCGATTTCCTCAACAGGATTTCCTGCTACAACTATAAAAATATCTTTGTTTTTATTTTTTATACCTTTACAAATATTTGTTGCTAAATCTTTGTATTCGTTATCCGAACTACAAATAACAACAATGTTAGCTTTGTTATCCAAAGAGGAATTGATAGCTTTTGTGCTGTCAGGAAATCGAGCGTTTTCTACAATATCAAAAGCTGCACAAGCAAAAAAGTTTCTTGAAAATATTTGGCGTGCTGATGCCATTGCAGGATTTCCGATTGGAACTATAAATACTTTTGGTAATTGACCCCCGTTTTTTTCAAATCTTTCAGTTGCAAGTCTTAGTTCTTCAAAAGGAATTGCCAAGCGACTAATTTTAAGCTTTTTAAAAGCTGTTTTGTTTTTAATATTTTTGTCAAGGTTGTCAATTATTTTTTCTTCTGAATTGGGAAAAATACTTGTTCCCAAAACATTTTTCTTTTTCTTTAAAAGCATTTCCCTTTGTTGAGTAGCAGTTTTTTCAACTTCATTTTGAATAAATCCTGATTTTACTGCTTCTAAAAAACCACCTTTGCGTTGTATTTCTTTAAAAAGTTCAAAAGATTTTTCAATCAAAGAATTTGTTGTGCTTTCAATGTAATATGAACCTGCAGCAGGATCAACAACTTTATCAAAATGAGATTCTTCTTTTAATAAAAGTTGAAGATTACGAGCAATGCGTTTAGAAAATTCTCCACTTGTTGTAAATATTTGATCAAAAGGATTTACCAACAAAGAATCAGTTCCACCAATAACAGATGACATTGCCTCTGTGGTTAATCTTAACATATTTGTATATGGATCGTAAATACTTTTGTTCCATGATGATGTTGTGCTATGAATTTTTGTTTTTCCCGATTCTTTTGTTTTGGGATTGTACTGTTCAACAATTAAAGCCCACAAATATCTAATAGCTCTGATTTTTGCAATTTCAATAAAATAATCGGAATCGGTTGCAAATGTAAATTGAATTTTTGGTGCTATTTTATCAATTTCAAGACTTTTATCAGTTAATTTACTGAGGTATTCATTTGCGGCAGATAAGGCAAATGCAAGTTCTTGAACAGTTGATGCACCAGAATTATTGTAAATGTCTCCACGAATATTTATTACTTTCAGTTGGGGTAGGTCTTTGTCAGAAATTTCAATTATTTCTATAAGATTTTTAATAGATTTTTCAGGAGATTCGAGAGAATCATCATTAATTAATAAATCTGAAAAAGCATCAAATTCAAATGAAGCATTAAATTTTTGGGAATCAATTTCTTTCTCTTTTATTAAATCTTTGATATAGCCAAGTAAAGCTAAATAAGATAAGGAGCCTTTAAATAAAAAGGAAACCTTTTGTAGGTTAATATTATTTAATAGGTCAAAAAACTGTCGTTTACTTCTAAGTTCAGAAACATCAAAAACAACAGATGTTGCTCCTTTTGAAATTGTATTTATAGCTTCTTTGTTTGCTTTAGCAATATTTTTATTAGTAATTTCAACACAAATATCCCAATCATTTTCATTTGTATTTCCTCTTACAAAGGGATAATTTCCGGGTGAATGTTCTAAATGTGTTAATTCTTTTAAATCATCTTTACGATAATACGGCTTCAAATCAAAACCATTTATTGTTTTCCAAACAAGCTTTTTGTAGTAATCTTGCCCCTTTAAATCTTTTTTTATTTTCTCTTCCCATTGAGAGCTACTGATTTCAGGGAAGTCTGAAAAAAGGTTTTTATTTTTTTTATTTCTCATAAAAAACTATTTTTTAATAAAAAGAAAAAATATCTAAATCAATATCATCTTACTATGCTATTATTGAATAGTGTTAAATTAATAACAAAGAAACAATATTTTTAACAAAAAATAATAGTTCAAATTTACTATGATATTAAAACATCAGACGAATTAATTTGGAAAAGTTATTTAAAACTCCATATCTTTGTGTTTAATTAGATTAGTTATAAAAAAGCGAGTACAAACAAATTTCAAGAAAACAAGCATTAAAAACAAATGGATTATCGATTATCGGAGCTTAACAAGGGGCAATGTGGAACAATTATTAAGAATAGTTCTAAAGGAATAATTAGAAGACGACTATTGGATATGGGAATAGTAAAAGGCGTTGATTTTAAAGTATTAAGAAAAGCTCCCTTTGGCGATCCCTTAGAATTACAAATTAATGGTTTTTTCTTGTCGCTCAGAAAAAAAGAAGCTGAAAATATTTTTGTAAGTTTAAAAGAATCAAAATAATTTCAGATGACTTCCTCCAATAAAACTATTACAGTAGCTTTAGCAGGTAATCCGAATAGTGGTAAAACATCTTTGTTTAATCAGCTTGTCCATGCAAATCAAAAAGTTGGAAATTTTAGCGGTGTAACTGTAGAAAAGGTTGAAGGAGTTACAAAATATAAAGACTACACAATAAAAATAATTGATCTCCCCGGTACTTATTCATTATCGGCATATTCTCCTGAAGAAGTTCTTGCAAGAAATTACATCATAGAAAACAAACCCGATGTAGTAATCAATGTCATTGATGCTACAAATTTTGAAAGAAATTTATTTCTTTCAATGCAATTAATTGAACTTGATAGTAAATTTTTGATTGCATTAAATATGTTTGATGAAGTTTTAAAACAAGGTGATAAAATAAAAGTTAAGCAATTACAAACACTTCTTGGTTCTCATGTTGTGCCAACATCTGCAAAGAGGCGAAAGGGAATTGAAATTTTACTTGATCATGTAGTAAGGGTTTTTCACGGAGAAATTATCCCACAAAATAAAATATCTTATCCTCAGTTAATTGAAGAAAATATTTCGAAAATATCTGAGGTTTTAAACACTGACAAAGAGCTTTCAGAAAAATATCCTGTAAGATGGTTAGCCATAAAACTTTTAGAAAATGACAAAATAATATACAAACTTGTAAAAGAAAGCCCGATTTGGATAAAAGTTTTTAAGCTTTTATTAGATGCAAACTCTAAAATAGAAGTTGCTTTTAAAGATGATTCAGAAATTGTGATTACTGAAAGAAGGCTGTCATTTATTAGAGGAGCTTTGCAAGAAACGCTTAAGAAAAAACAAAAAACCAAATTAACAAATACGGAAATTCTTGATAAAATACTTATAAATAAAGTAACGGGTATTCCTATCTTTTTGTTTTTTATGTGGACATTATTTCAGCTTGTTTTTAAAATCGGACAATATCCAATGCATTGGCTTGAAAGCTTTTTTGTATGGATGGGAAATGGAGTAAGTTCTTTGATAACAAATCCAACTGCCGAATCAATTATTGTTGACGGAATCATTGGTGGAGTAGGAGGTGTGTTGGTTTTTTTGCCAAATATTATGCTACTGTTCTTAGGATTAGCTTTTTTTGAAGGCTCAGGTTATATGGCTCGCTCAGCTTTTGTTGTTGATAGGGTTATGCATTTTTTCGGGCTTCATGGAAAATCAGCAATTTCAATGATAACAGGCTTTGGTTGTTCCATTCCTGCTTTTATGTCAACAAGAACACTAAAAAGTACTGGAGATAGAATTACTACTCTTTTGATAATTCCATTTATGAGTTGCGGAGCTAAATTACCCGTTTTCATCCTTATTATAGGTGCTTTTTTCAATCCTGATATTGCAGGAAATATGCTTTTTGCAGTTTACCTTTTTGGAATATTTGTAGCTTTATTTTCTGCAAAGTTTTTTAAAGCAACTTTATTTAAAGGAGAATCAGAACCATTTGTTATGGAACTTCCAACTTACAGATGGCCCTCATTAAGATCTCTTTTATTTCAAATGTGGAATAAAGCTTCATTGTATTTAAAGAAAGCAGCAACAATAATTCTTTTGGCTTCAGTCTTAATTTGGCTTGGAGGAAACTTTCCTCAAGATTCATTAATTACAAAGGAATACAAAAACAAAATTGAATTAATTCAACAAAATTCAAAGTTTTCGGATTTAGAAAAAGAACAAAAAATCAGTATTCTTATAGCTGAGGAAGATGGAATTCAAATTAAACATTCAATAATTGGGAAAATTGGAAAAGCTATTGAACCTGTAATAAAACCATTAGGTTTTGACTGGCGAATAGGAATAAGTTTGGTAACAGGTATTGCTGCAAAAGAGATTGTTATTTCCACAATGGGTACTTTGTACTCAATTGGTAATGTAGAATCTAAAAACACTGTCTCTCTTTCTGAAAAGCTGAGAAATGAAAATAATTACAATCTTGCTACGGCTATTTCTCTTCTAATATTTGTACTTCTTTACATTCCATGTATTGCAGCTTCAATTGTTTTTCACAGAGAAGCAGGAAAATGGAAATGGACTTTTGTTTATATTTTTTATTCAATGTCAATTGCTTGGGTGCTTGCCTTTGCCGGTTATCAAATAACAAGTCTTTTTATTTAGTGGCTATAAGAAAAACGTATGTTTTTGACTGTTAGAATATTATGTGTATTTTGTAACTTGAATCTAATGTCATAAAGTAGTCATTTGATTGTCATTAAGTTACAAAGCCTAATGACAGCTTGACTAAATGACTTTTACATTCACATCCATTATTAATTCAAAGCCCAAATAAAATGAGTAATACAAAGTTTTCTTAGTGCCTCTCGCTTTTTTTCACTCGTTAGTCTTGGTCATCCTCTACCCATTTTCCATCAGTTTTTATTAATTTAACAAGTTCGGAAACAGCATCTTTTAAATAAATATTGCTTTTAACAAGGTCTTTTTTTCTGTAAAGATTTACTTTGTTTTTAACACTTCCTATAAAACCGTAATCAGCATCTCCCATTTCTCCTAATCCGTTTACGATACAACCCATAATGCCAATTTGTAATCCTTTAAGATGCGATAGTTTAGCTTTTATTTCTAAACTCACTTTTTGAAGGTTGTAGCTTGTTCTCCCACAAGTTGGACAAATAACAAATTCGGTTTTTGAAATGCGTCTTTTGGATGCTTGCAAAATATCAAAGGAAAGCTTTTCATAATCGCCATTTATCCAAATACCGTTTCCTGCTCCTTCTATTAAAATACTGCCGAGGTCAAGTGAAGAATCAATGAGTAATTTAGATTTGGTTTTTGCATCTGCATTATAAAATAAAACAACAGGATTATTAATTTCATTTTCAGATAAAAGAGAAAAACTTTTCCAATAGTCCCAATTATTTTTTTCTTTAAGAACAATTACTAACTTTTTGTTTTTTTTTATTTCCTCTAAAAGCTCCTTTTTAAAATCGGAATTTGAGATTTTAAGAAAATGTAAAGTATCAGGTTTTTTGTTTTTAAGATATTGTTCCGAATTAAAAAGAGGAAATAAATTTTCTAATTGCTTGATGTTTTTATCAAATTTATAAATGATTTTTTTGTCAGTTTTAGGAATAGATTCAATATTTTCAATAAAATAAAAATCAGCTTTTGTTTTACTTTGCGAAGAAAAATCACTGATGACAATTACTTTATCACTCAATTTTTTTATTTCAGAAGTATTTGCAGTATTAAAGATTTTATTTTTCAAAACAAAAGAATTTGATTCTTGCCTTTTTTTACAATTTTCAACAAGAGCTTTTGCAAAAGGAATTTCTTCAACAGGGTCTTCTGCAAGAGAAACCCTGATAGTATCACCAATTCCGTCAAGCAATAAAGTACCGATTCCAATTGCTGATTTGATTCTTGCATCTTCTCCTTCGCCTGCTTCTGTAACTCCCAAGTGAAGGGGATAATTCATGTTTTCAATTTTCATTTTATTAACAAGGATTCTGCATGCTTCAATCATAAACTGCGGATTGCTTGCTTTCATAGAAAGAACAATATTATGAAAATCAAGTTCTTGACAAATTCTAAGATATTCAAGAGCAGATTCTGCCATACCGAGAGGAGTGTTACCAAAGCGATTTAAAATTCGTTCGGAAAGAGAACCATGGTTAGTTCCGATACGAAGAGCAGTGTTGTGTTTTTTACAAATATTTATCAGAGATGAAAATTGAATTTTTATTTTTTCAAGAGCTTCATTATTTTCTTTTTCCGTAAAAACATCTTTTTTACTTTGCTTTATTTCTGCAAAATTTCCGGGATTTATTCTTACCTTTTCAACTATTCTCGCTGCAATTTTTGCCACTTTTGGATTAAAATGAACATCAGTAATTATCGGAACATTGCAATTCTTTTTCTTTAATAATTCCTTAATTGCTTTGAGGTCTTTGGCATTTTTTATTGCAGGAATTGTAATCCTAACATACTCAGAACCTGCCTCAGAAAGTTCAATAATTTGATTCACCGTAGCTTCAATATCAGCGGGATCTGTATTGGTCATTGATTGTACTCTAACGCTATTTTTTCCACCGAGAGGAATTTCTCCAATAAAAACTTCCCTGCTGAAAAAGCTATCAATTTGGATGTTTTGGCTCATAAATAATTGTTTCTGCAAAAATAAGAAGATTTTTTGGTAACGACTTAAAATTTTCATGGTAAATCTCAGGTCAAATTACCGGATAAAAAACCAATTTTATGGTTCTATGTCAAATACTGTGAGTAATCAAATTTGCCACAGATTCACAGATTAGAAAAAGAGTAATTTTGTAATATGTGAATATGTCTTCGACAGACATAGTCTTACTTCTTTATTACTTTAGTTTTGCATAATAATTCTGTGTGCTAACATGTTTATTATGTATTTTTTATTAGTGCAAATTGTGCCTTGCTGTCTTTGTAGCAAGATATTGATAATTAGCCACGAAGGCTCTAAGACACGAAGAATCACAAAGTATGAAACAAATTAGTTTTAAAATTATTGTATTTTGTGGTTCTATGTCAAATACTGTGAGTAATCAAATTTGCCACAGATTCACAGATTAGAAAAAGAGTAATTTTGTAATATGTGAATATGTCTTCGACAGACATAGTCTTACTTCTTTATTACTTTAGTTT
>JAYEOP010000506.1:9811-19381 GCA_034723125.1 Bacteroidota bacterium
TCACAAAGTATGAAACAAATTAGTTTTAAAATTATTGTATTTTGTGGTTCTATGTCAAATACTGTGAGTAATCAAATTTGCCACAGATTCACAGATTAGAAAAAGAGTAATTTTGTAATATGTGAATCTGTCTTCGACAGACGTAGTCTTACTTCTATTACACTTAGATTGTCTTCGACAGACGAAGTCTGTGGCTTTAATTTTTTTTACCCACACAAATCAACATAGAACCACCCTATATCTAATAAATTGCATTTTTTTTTGATACAATAAAAATAGCCTTACCTTTACAGCATTAAATAATTATCTTTTAATTAATAAAAACTCAAAAAAGTGGAAGATCTATTAGAACGATTTAAAATAAAATATAAGTATCTCATTGAAAAAGGAATGAGGGTAAAAAGTGTTTCGGAGATAAATTCTGAGAAACGTACTAAAGTAATATTGGTTAGTCGCCCAATGATTTTTGATAATAGAGAATTACCTACAAGATATGAAGGTTTGAGATTAAAAGTAATTGTTCATGGAAGGTTACCAAAAGAATTTAATATAAGAAAGCCGGAAAGTGACGGTACAAGAGTTGATTTTATTTGGGCTCCCGAAAGGTTTGAAAAATTTGTTGACAGATGCTCGGATGAAATTATGGAAACTCTTAAAAAGTCGGATATGAGTCGAGAAGAAATGCTTGATGCAATTTGCTTTGGTAATTTTAAGGAACACCAACAAAAAATATACAGATTGGTTGGACTTGGACGCTTGCCAAAATATTCAGAAGCTAAATAATTAATTATTACAAACAGTAAAAAATGAATAATACAACTAAAAGAGTTTTATCAGGAATTCAGCCAACTAATGAAATGCACTTTGGAAATTATTTTGGTGCTGTAGCTAATTGGGTTGATCTTCAGGAGAAATACGATTGTCTTTTTTGTGTTGTTGACCTCCACGCAATAACAACGTCTTATGACCCTAAAGAACTAAGAAAAAATTCAAAAAATATGTTTGTTGATATTTTGGCATGTGGCATTGACCCTGAAAAATCAACATTGTTTATTCAATCAATGGTTCCTGAACATACTGAACTTACTTGGTATTTGAATTGTGTTACATCTTACGGTCAACTAAGCAGAATGACACAGTTTAAAGATAAAAGTGAAGTTATTAATCAGCAGTCAAAAGAGAAATTTGTTTCTGCAGGATTATTTACATACCCTATTTTACAAGCTGCCGACATTTTAATTTATAAAGCTAATTACGTTCCTGTAGGCAGAGATCAAAAACAACATCTTGAACTAACAAGAAATATTGCTGATAGATTTAATAATCAATTTGGAAAATATTTTCCTTTGCCTGAACCCCTTTTTACAAAAACATCAAAAATTTTATCTTTAGCTGATCCATCAAAAAAGATGAGTAAAAGTCTTGGACCAAAACATTTCGTAGGTCTTTTTGAAGATGAAAATAAAATTAGAAAAAAAGTGAGAAGTGCTGTTACTGATATTGGTAATATAGAAAATAACAAAATGAGTCAAGGAGTAGAAGGTCTTTTTGAAATTTTAAAAGCTTGTAATAAAACTGAAATTGTTAAAAGTCTTATTGCAGATTATGATTCAGGACAGCTAAAATACAAAGAGCTAAAAGACAATGTTTCTGATGCACTTGTTGAGCTTTCAAACAAATTTAAGGAAAGGAAAAAAGAAATACTTTCGGATGAAAATAAAGTAAAGGAACTAATGATAAAAGGTTCTGAAAAAGCCAGAGTGATTGCCAAAAAAACTATTGAAGAAGTAAAACAATTAAATGGTTTAGCTTAAAAAAATGCTTCAAAAAAAATATAGAGCAATTGGACTAATGTCAGGCACCTCCCTTGATGGATTGGATATTGCCCTTTGTGATTTTTATTTTTTTAATAAAAATTGGTCTTTTAAAATTGAAAAAGGAAAAACATTTGATTACTCAAAATATTGGAAAAGCCAATTAGAAAATGCTCCTAATTTAAACGGTTTTGAACTAACTGCTCTCCATGTTAATTTTGGAAAATTGATAGCAGACAGAATTTTAGAATTTATTGATTTACAAAATGAAGAAATTGACTTAATTGCCTCTCATGGTCATACGGTTTTTCACAATCCAAGCGAAGGTATAAACCTGCAAATTGGCAAAGCTGAAGTAATTGCTACCCACACAGGAATAACTACAATCTCTGATTTTCGTTCTCTTGATATTTCACTTGGAGGACAAGGAGCACCTCTTGTTCCTATTGGTGATGAACTGCTTTTTACAAAATATGATTTTTGTTTAAACCTTGGTGGTTTTGCAAATATTTCTTTTACTAAAAACAACAAAAGAATAGCTTTTGATATTTGCCCTGTAAATATTTTGATAAATCATTACGTTAAAAAGTTTAAGTTAAATTCAATTGGATACGATAAGAATGGAGAAATTGCTCAACAAGGAGCTGTAAATAATAAATTGTTATTAGAATTAAATTCTATTAAATTTTACAAAAAGTTACCACCTAAATCATTAGGTAAAGAATGGCTGGAAAAAGAAGTGATTCCAATTATTAATAATTTCAATTTAAAAACAGAAGATTTGTTAAGAACAATTTATGAGCATGTTGCAATTCAAATATTTAATGTTGTTAAAAATAATAGCGGCAAATCTTTATTAATAACAGGCGGTGGAACTTACAATAACTTTCTGATTAAATTAATTAAGCAAAAAATAGATTCTCAAAAAAAGAAAGTGGAAATTACTATTCCCAATAAAGAAATTATTGATTTTAAAGAAGCTTTGATTTTTGCCTTTTTAGGAGTTTTAAAAAGAAGAAATGAAATAAATTGCTTAGCTTCAGTTACAGGTGCAAAGCATGACAATTGTGGAGGAAAGATTGTTGAATTAATAGAAGCCCCCCTTTACTCACACCACCCAATAATTGCATTCGCAACAAAACGAGGCTCAGGAGGTAAAGAATAAATATTTTTTTCATAATCCTTGTTGTAAGGTGAAATATTCATAGTTTTACCATCAACAACAAGAGTGCTACTTCCTCCGGGATCAAAGCCCATTGCTTTTTTAGCTCCGTAAGACATTAAAATATTTGCCATGTCAAAGTGAGTAGCTCCAACAGATTCTTTAATTCTTCCGTTTATCATAAGCACCATAGGATTCCCATCTTTATCAAGCCCTACAGAAATTTTTGGTCCTCTCATGTCTGTGTAATCAAGACGTGCTGCTTGAGTTTTTATTGAGTTAGAAGTTTTCCAACCTTCCGTTATCATATCTACATTCAATTCTCCGTCATTTATTAACAAAGGTCCTGCTTCAATTGCATGTGCAATATTTTTAAGATCAAACCCATTTACCGCATCAAATTCAATTTTCACTTTTTTATTTACTTTATTCCATTCTTCCGGAAATAATTTTTCAGGAATTGACAAGGTTAAACCTACAGGAATTATCTTTACATCTTCTCCTTTTTTTGTTTTCACAACCTCTTTAATTGTATTTCCTGCAAGGCGTACAATGTAATTCCCATTTCCTTTTAAAAATTCACTTTCCGACATCAGATTAAAATAACCTAATTCCTTTTCTGAATGTTTATTGTAAGCCGTTTTATTAAAATCCAACAATTTATCATCTGCTGATATTTTAATACCATTTTCAATGCTTACTCTTTGAATATCTATTTTGCCGTTTTTGTGAATTATAAAAGAGGGCTTGTTAAACAATGGTGCAGACACTACTTCTTCATCAATAATTAGTAACCCCAGTGGCGAGCCGATATAGGTTTCGGGCAAACCAAGTTTTCCAACCAATTCGGGGTTGAGGATATATCCTCCATTCCATGCAAGCTGAGAAGTTTTAGCTGTTTTTTTATTAAATAATTTTGTAAGTTCAGGAACAGGTTTTGGTTTATTCTCGTCAGAAAAGGCAGCAAACATCCAGTTATTTTCTTTAAGATTTACTTTAGCAATTATGCCACTATAAGGAAGACCATCATCATAAATTCCACTAACGTATTCTGTTTCTACATTAGTGTCAAACTCTTTGTAACCAAGTTCTTTTTTTATATTTTTAAGAACTTGTTTTACAGGTGAACCATTCTTTTCTGCATCTTTTTGTAATAAACGTAAAAGCCCTTCTTCGCCAAGCTTTTCAGAAAGGTCATTAAACTCATCACTTTTTATTGTCTTACTAAAATCCTTTGATGTTTGTATTGGTGTTGGATATGCAAGTGTGGTTCGTAATCCAGCAGGAACAAATTGAATAAAACCACTACCAGCAGAAATACCCATTATTTTTGCACTAAATATTTTTTCTGCTTTACCAAGATGAAATCTATCAATGTTAACAATATCAGACATTATTGGAGCATTGTCTCCATTTGTTATAAGAAAACCTTTTTTTGTTTTTATTTGTGATAATATTTTTAATGCTTTTTTACCAAGTTGAGGGAAATGAATTCCCACACATAATTGTTTCGTTTTTACAATTTTACAAATTCCCATTTTGTATAAAAGTTGTAATTCTTCATCTGCATTTGTTTTTAAATATTTATCAAGTCCGTTTGCCGAAAATCTTTTTGCTACTTGTTTTTCATGAAGGAAAATATATATTGTTGTTAAAATATCAGAATTTTCTTCCAACATTTCTTCCGTTAAATTATCATTGATTTTTAAATCCAATCTTTGACGAATAGGTTGAAGTACAAAGTATTCTAATTCTTGCTGTATATATCTCCCGGGGAAATATGCAAAAGGTACATTTTTGTTTAAATATCTTAACAGTATTTCCCTATCATCTATTTCAATAGTTGCACTGTTAGTAAGTTGAGACATTGCTAAATTCCAGTCTGTAAAAAAGTGAAGCGATCTTTTGAATCCATATTTTTCCTGAGGTTTAAAAATGTCGTTATACAAAAGATTTACAAGCCCTGTTAATTCCTGATGTGTAAATTGTTGATATGGGAAAAACTTTTTATTTCTATGCCTGTAAGCAAACGAATGATCATGCCTTATTGATGATTCTCCTTTTTGTACATAAAAAATATTCTCTACACTATTATAAAACTTATGAATTTTTTCTATTGGGATTTCTTCATTTTTTTTAAGGTTGTCAATCAATATTTTTGCAAAATCAAAAACATATCCCCTAATTTCCATTTCTTCAACTCTAAAAAAGCTGGGGTCAATCAATGACTTTAAATATAACATAAATGCTAACCTACCGCTTCCCGGCATATAATGTCTGTTTTTCTCATTGATTAATAGATTTGTATATTTATTCCTAAAGTTTGTATGCTTTTCGTATTCTTCAATTTTTGATTTGGTATAATCAAATTGTTCTTTGTTGGTTTTTAATTGTAAAAATAAAGCAAAAAGGATAGTATCCATATTTTCATAAAGTGCATTTAAACTGTATCGTTTTTCAATTGCATTTCTGTTATGCAATATTGTTTCTGTTCTGCTTTGTGGGAAAATAATTGTTTGAGCTATTTCGTCAACGAGATAATTGGGAATACGTTTCCCATCAAATTCAAATACTTTCAGCCTTAATTCTTCTTCTAAGTTTTCCCCAATAACTTCGGAGTAAACATTCTCTGGGAAATATCTGCGACAAAAAATAGGAATACCGCAGGCAGTAGCTTCAATTATTGGCAATCCTCTTCCTTCTGTTTCGCTTGGTAATAAAATTAATGATGCAATATTGTATAATTCAGGAATGCCAATTGGTTTTTCAAAATGATTGATAAATCGGGATTTGTCAAGTTCACTAAAAAGAAAGCCTATAAAAATTCTTTTTCTAATTCGTGCAGTAAGTGTTTTTAAAAAATCATCATAAAATTTTAATAGTTTAAAGAAATATGCATTTTGCCCGGATGATATTGGTCCTGAAACAATAATTGTAAGATTAAGATGTGGGTTTGATTTAAATTTTTCTATAAAAATATTATTTTTAAAAAGTTTTTCAATCAGTTTAAAATTCACTTCAATTTTTTTCCTCGAAATTATCCTTGTTGGTTGTAGAAAAACAATATTATTTCCAATAAAATCAAATTCATCAATACTTTTTGAACCAACTAATACAGGCATTAGTGATGATACACTTTGGGAACTAATCATTTTTTCAATAACTT
The DNA here is from genome assembly GCA_034723125.1 of Bacteroidota bacterium. Lineage (NCBI taxonomy): Bacteria > Pseudomonadati > Bacteroidota > Bacteroidota bacterium. Next base: position 15,954 of record JAYEOP010000506.1, read on the forward strand.
CATCAACAGTGCAAACTTTAAGGTCTTCCTGATAATTTGAAAGAGCTGTTTTTATTTGATAAAAAGCATTTATTTTTTCTCTTTTTGATATTGTTTTAAAAACATTTGTATCAACAGCCGTATTGATTTGATGAGTATTTGCAGGATTATGCCCGTTCTTTTCAATTATATGTTTGTTCTGATTTTCATTAATATTTACTGTCATCCACGAGCGTGATTCCCATGGGAAAAGAACTTCTATTTGTGAGAAAAATTCACCTACATGAGAATTTTTAAAAAAGAAATCACGTGGTCCTTTTTTTAAGCCCTTTACTTGAACATCAACTTCTCTATTTCCCCCTTCCCAATAATAATCATGACAATTATTTATTACAGGAATGCCAAGATATTCCGATACTAAAACATTTGCTAAACTTAGAGAAACATTACCCGGATTTGAATTCACATTAATAATGTATAAAAGATTGATGTTATTTTCTTCAATATATTTTCCTAACTTTTCAGATAAAACAAGAACTTCTTTCCAAAATTTTAATATCAATTCATTGTATTCTTTACTTCCTCTTTGAAGTTTTGTAAAGAAAAAATCACGGTATAATTGCCATTGATCAAAACTTTTTATCTCTTTTATACAATGTTTATGGTAATCAGCATCAATCAGCTTATCAGCTTCAGCTTTAAATTCTCCGGCAATGTAATGGATTTTAACATCTTTAATAATGGATTTAAAAAATTGTGCATATTTATTAACCTCAATTGTAACTCCATCTACAGAGTAATAAAAAGAAAGAAAGCCAATACCACCACCCTTTAAGGTTTTTTTAAAATCAAAATACTCACCGTCAAATTCTTTTTGAGGTATTTTTTTTTCTTCCTTAAACTTATCAATAAATAATCCTAAATCAAACCAAGTGTTGATATTTTCGGCTCTAAGTGCCGCCATCATTTTTTTTACAGTCATAGCAAAATGTTTTTATTAGTAGTGTTATTAGCTTATAAATAATGTTGCAATTATTATATAGAAATTGTATTTTTAATCCTTTGTAAATAATCATCCATTGATAAATTAATTAATTTATCAAGTTTATCACCAAGAGCATCATAAGAAAAGAATTTTTTACCAAGTTCAAAATTAAAATCTGCCACTTCTTTTTGTTTATCTTTATTATAAATTATTTCCTTCATTTCTTCCACTTTTTCATCAGTAAGAGTGCTATTTTCAATCATTGGTGCCTTAAATCCTTTGCTTCCTATATCAGGCCAATAAACAGGTTTGTAATTATTTACAAAAATTGGAGTTTTTGCTAAAACAGCCTCTACAAAAGCATTGCCAAATCCTTCGTAAGTACTAAAATATGTGCAGGCTGCTGCTTCTGAATAAGCATCAGACAACGAGTACATTTTTTTACCATAAAGTGGGCTATTAAAATCTCGGGCAATACTTTCAAAAGCAAAAATTACTTTGTCTTCAAGGTCTAAATCTTTGATCTTATTAAAAAGAAAACGACTGTATTCTCCGTCATTGTCATCATTATAATTCCCTGTTATAACTAATTTTACTTTTGGATCGTCAAGTCTTTTTATTAAATCAATAGCTGTTTCAATACCTTTTCTTCTCACAATACGAGTTATTTGGAATAGAAGAATATCATCTTCTTCAACTCCAATATCTTTACGTAATGATCTATTCGTTGATGATTTCTCTCCATAAGAAACATCGAAATCCATTACATTTGGAACAACAATCGAATCAAATTTGAATTTTTCCTTTAAATCATTTTGTGCATTTATATTAATTACTGCTCTTGTAACATCAGGCAACTGAAGTGGAAAATGCTTTTCGACATAAGAATTTAACACTTTATGTTTTGATCTGTAACGACTACCTCTTTCCCAAGCATAATCATGGTCGTGAGTTATAATTTTTATGCCCGTATGTTTTACAGCTTTTTCAATTCCTATTCCCATAGATAAATGACAAGGGAGTGCCGAAGCATTTTCAGAAATAATTAAGTCAAGTTTATTTCCTGTTACCCACCAAAGTATTTCTTTAGCAATTGTGTCAGATGTTTTTTCAATATGATCAAGTAAAGGTTTTGGATCAATTTCCGGTTCAAAAAAGGCTTTACTTTGCTCAAACATACATTCAGGGGAGAAAAAAGAAAGCACAGCTAACAAGGATTCATAATTTGGATCCATGTTTCGCCCTTCGTATTGCCCTGAAAGAATATATACTTCATGACCTTGTCTCCAAAGAACTTCAATCCATTTTTCTGTTTCCAATGCAACTCCATCAACTCCACCTATTCTACCAATAATAATTCCTATTCTCATTTTTTTAAAATTTAAAGATTAGTGATATAATTTTTTTTGTTTGGTAAAAATACAATGGCAAACTTGCTTTTTGCAAATTTATTTCATATATTTGAGTAAGAATTTTATAGAATTAATATTTAAAATAAATAATTATGGCAAGTAAATTATACAATTTGAGTCACTTACAGGAAATCAGCGGAGGCAAAAAAGAATTTGAAAAAGATATCATTGAAACTTTTTTAAAGCAATATCCTAAAATTATTGAGAAAATGAGGGAATTTTTTAATGATAAAAACTGGGATCAATTATCAGAAATTGCTCATAAATTTAAGTCAACTGCAACTTTGTTGGGTATAAATAAAATTTATGAAAAAGACCTTGAACTGGAAAAGGAAGCAAAAAAGAAAAATAACCTTGACGACATACTATCTCTAATAGATTCAATTAAAGAGCTTTCAAAAGAAGCAGGCGAACAATTAAAGCTTAAGTTGGAAAATTATTAAAAAGGTTCTATGTCAAATACTGTGAGTAATCAAATTTGATTCACAGATTCCAAAATCACTCTTTTTGTAATTAATGGATTTTCGCCAAATTCAGATATATCGGGACTAAAAGATTTACCTTATTAGAATATTGCATATAAATTAATTTTAATCTGCAAAGTCTGTGGCTTTAATATTTTTTTATCCACATAAATCAACATAGAACCATTAAAAAATCCTAAAGGGGAGTTCTATAAATACATTCGCATTAAGATTTTCAGAGTTTTTTATAGACAATGAAAAAATTTGAAACACTATCGGGATAATGTAAAAATTTTTGAAGAAGTATATGAAAAACTCTGAAAACCCTTTGGGAGCAAAGATAATAAACAATCTGACTGCGTTAAAAATTTTCTCAATAGCTACGGCTATTCAGAAAATTTTGTGCCTTGCATCTTATTCATTATCTTTGTTTCTTAAAAGAAATGTATTTATAGAACTCCCCTAAAAATATTTTAAATTGACATTTGGTATAATTTTGTTAATTTTGAACTTTATTTTAATTTTGACTTTGTAAGTTTACAACTATGATAAAAAGGATTTCTTTTATTTTAATAATACTTATTCCAC
>JAYEOP010000506.1:19481-22784 GCA_034723125.1 Bacteroidota bacterium
CCTAAAAATATTTTAAATTGACATTTGGTATAATTTTGTTAATTTTGAACTTTATTTTAATTTTGACTTTGTAAGTTTACAACTATGATAAAAAGGATTTCTTTTATTTTAATAATACTTATTCCACTTTTATCTTCTGCTCAGGGAAGACGACCAAACCGAAAAGAGTATTCCAAATATCCTAACAGCCGACAAAAAAGAGAAGAAAAAATCTACAGGCACAATAGCCTTATTTCGTGGAAGCAATGGTACGAAGATGGCAAAAATAAAATGAGAAAACAGTATAAAAACACCAAAAGGCATGGTAAATGGTCGGAGTGGTACAGAAACGGAAATAGAAAAAATCTAACAACTTATTCCAATGATTCAATAATAGGTAGCACTTTTGAGTGGTACGAAAACGGTGTTGTTATGTTTGAGAGAGTTTATAAGGACAATTTTTTTGCTCATTTAAAACATTACAGCTACGAAAACTTTCTTGTTTACGAAGAATTTTATCTTCCTGAAAAAACTAAAAAGATTGAATATAAATGGTATAGAAACCATCAGAAAAAAGAAGAAAAATTTTTAATTGACGGTAATATTCAAAATAGAATTGTTTATTATTCAAACGGAAATAGAAAACTTGAAGAAAACTACTTGTATGGAAAAGTAACAGGCAAAGCTAAATATTGGAATGAATCGGGAATTCTTAAAATGGAAAAAAATTATAAAAACGGAATTCCTATAAAAGTTACTAATTATAATGATGAAGGTAAATTAGAAAAAGTTAATATTCTTGATAAAGAGAAATATAAAAAGCTTAAAAAATAGGATTTTAACACATTTTAAAAAAAAAGTGAATTTTTTGCTTACCTTTTGAGTTTTAAATTGACTAATGAAAAAAAAGATATAAATTATGAAAAATACATACTTACTAATTATCATTTTATTTGTTTTCCTCGTTTCATGCAAAAGCCAAAATAAGAAAAATAACAAAGGTGAGGATGAAACAACAGAAGTAAATGTAGTCCAAAATAATAACAATGACGAAGAAGAAACTAAAAACTATTACAAAAAGCAAAGACAAATAGTGGAAGGCTATGTAAAAGGCGGTGCAAATTTAAATGTTATTATTGACGAACTTGGTATTGGAGAAATAAACCCTTTGATTTCTGTAATAATTGATGAAAGCGGAGGATTCAATATTGATACAGAAATTCCTGAACCGGGGATTTATCAATTAAGATTTCCTAACGGTAGCATACATTTGTTTCTTAGAGGTGGAAAAGTAACTATAAAAACTGATATTTCAAATCTTGGTGATTATGAAATTATCGGTTCACAGGAATCATATCATTTAAAGGAAATGTATATGCTTTTAAACAAAACAAATAACAAATTAAAAGCGATACAGAAACGTGCAGAAGATTATAAAAAAGACAAAAAGAATAACAAAAAGTTACTTGCATTAGTTGATTCCATGCCAATTTATTACAGTGCTATTGGAAAAGAAAAATCTCAAAATCTTAGAAAATTTATTGACAGGATAGACACATCAATGGTTGCTATTTTAACTGCTCTTTACCTTGATGTTGATGAAAATTATAACTATCTTATTGAGCTACGTGATAAATTTGAAAAAATATGTCCGCATTCAAAATTCTACAAACAATTTGATGATAAAATAAGTGCGATTATTCCTACAGGACCGGGTGTAAAAGTTGCAGAAATTGCTTTGGCTGATTACAATAATAAAGAATATTTACTTTCTTCCCTTGAGGGAAATGTTACATTGTTATATTTTTGGGCTTCATTTGATAACAAATCTCGTCAAGATAACATCTTGATAAATAGCTTGTTTGATAAATACAAAAACAAAGGCTTTAAAATTTATTCCGTATCTTTAGATAGTGAAAAAGATGAATGGAAGGATGCGATTGTTAAAGACAAAATATCTGAATGGATAAATGTTTCGGACCTTGAAGGCTGGCAAAGTCAAATTGCAAATATTTACCGCATTGATGGACTTCCTTATCTTATTTTAATAAATAAAAAAGGAATTATTATTGACCGTGGTTTTAAATCTCACGAACTTGAATCAAGAATAAAGGGACTTTTAAAATAGCATCTCCTTTAAAATGATTTTGTTAAAAAAATATGACATTGTTAGCTTTTGGCAAACATTAACTTTTGCAAGAATAACAAATGCATTTAAAATTATTACTTCATATTATTTGACAAGAATTTTAAGAAGAAATCTACACTGGGGAAATCCCTTAAGCATTTCTATTGAACCAATAAATACTTGTAACCTTTCTTGTATTGAATGCCCTACAGGAATGGGAATTTTAACGAGAAAAGTTGGTTCTATGCATATTGAGAAATACAAATTATTGATTGATGAAATTCATAAAAAAACACCTTATCTCACACTTTATTTTCAGGGTGAACCATTTATGAATAAAAACATATTTGAATTTATCCGCTACGCTAGTGAAAAAAATATTTATGTTGCAACTTCTACAAACGGACATTTTTTTAATTCTGAAAACATCCGCAAAGTTGTAAATTCAGGACTTAGGAGATTAATTATTTCCATTGATGGAACAACACAAGAGGTTTATGAAAGATACAGAAAAGGAGGTAATCTTGATTTGGTTTTATCAGGGATAAAAAATCTTATTAAATATAAAAAAGAAAATAAATCAAAGGCACCGCTAATAATTTTGCAATTCCTTGTTTTACGTCATAATGAAAATCAGATTGAGGAAATGAAAAAGCTTGCAAGAGAATTACAAGTCGATAAACTAACTTTTAAAACCGCACAGATTTATGACAACGAAAATGCAGAAGAAATTGTTCCAAGTACAAATAAGTTTTCACGATATAAAAAAGATAAAAGCGGAAATTACAAATTAAAAAACAAGCTTTACAATCATTGCTGGAGATCGTGGCAGGGCTGTGTTATCACTCAAGAAGGTAATCTTGTTCCTTGTTGTTTTGATAAAAATGCGAACTATTCTTTTGGAAATGTTTTTGAAAATTCATTTGAGCAAATCTGGAAAAGTGAAGGGCTAAAAAAATTCAGGCAATCAATTTTGCAAAATAGAAAAAATATTGATATTTGTACAAATTGTACAGAAGGCACAAATATTTGGATATGAGCAAGGGAAATTTTTTTGAACAAGTTTACAAAGTAGCAAGGCAAATTCCTAAAGGGAAAGTTACAACCTACGGACATATTGCCGAATATTTAGGTTCCAAAGGATCTGCTCGAATGGTTGGCTGGGCAATGAATTCCAGCTTCTCATCAGATATTCC
>JAYEOP010000506.1:22884-26550 GCA_034723125.1 Bacteroidota bacterium
AATTTTGCATCATCAATTGAATTATCGGCAGTAACAGCGTAAATTCCGAGTCTGAAAAGTTCGTTTTTTATTCTAATATTTCTTTCAAGACCGGCAAACATTTCAAAGTGAGAGAAATTTTCATCGGGTATTAGTAATGTACCTGTACCTGCTGCAATACCTAATCCTAATCGATTTATCAATGGAACTTTATTTAACAATGTACCTTCAAAATGGTGTATATAGTTAGCTCTAAAAAATTCGGTTGAAGTGTTTAAGGTTGGTCCCAGTAATTGAAAGGAAAAAAGAGGATCGGAGAAAATGTATAAATCAGAACCTCTGAAATACCTGTATTCCAAAGGTCTGAGAGCTTTTCTATTTACAAAACTACCGGCTGTTACATTCCACCTTGAAGTACCGAATCTTGCTAATTTCATTTCACTTTTTGTACCTATTTCCAAGTAATCAAAATTTACTTCACTGTCAAATAATCCGAAAATGCCTTTGCGATAAGCGAAAAAAAGTTCAGGGTAATCAGTTCCTAAAATTATTTTTTTATTCTTTTTTATAATATACTTTTGTCCTATTATATATTTTAACTTAAGCTTTATCTCCGTTTTTATGTATCTTTCAAAATCATTAGCATACTTTATTTCACCAAAAACATATTTAGCCCATTCTGAAAGTTGAATATTTTTTAGGGGATCTTGGTCTGAGTATTCAAAAGTGAATTCACAAAAAAGTCCGTTTATTATTTCCATTCTTTGAGCAATGCTAATGCTTTTTGTTTTAATATAATTGCTTCGACTAAATAGATGTTCTAGTGATGAATAAGTATTTATTTGATCATAAAAATATCCTGTTTCAATAAATGTTCTTACAAATTTCTTTGGCAAGTATGTTAATCCTACACCGATTTTGCCTTTTATATCTTCATTCTTAAAACCATAATCTATAAAACCTCTTGTTTCAAGAATTATATTATTATCAAATTCTTTCATAAAATAACCAGGGAGTGTGTGCCTGTAGCCACCAATACCTAAAAAATTTATTTGACCCAATAATCCGTCTATAAAAAACTCATTACCTTTTGCCCTGTTTCTATGACCTGCACCTACAAGTAAACTCCAAAAGTTAATTTTGTTAAAAGCAGAATCCCTTTTTCTGTAGTATTCATCGGAAGTATAATATCTTTCAAGACTATCGCTTTTACTAATAAATTTCAATTCCGATTTTTTTAATGTTATTGGGCGTTGATTTTTCCAGAATATTGAATCTTTATCAAAAGCATCAACTTCATATTCTTTTATTTCATTAGTAAAAGTTTTAGGTGGAAACTCTTTATTTAATTCATAATGTGAGTGATCTATTCGCGTATTTCCTAAAATATTATATTTCCCATCACGAATTGTATAAAAAAACTCCCTCCTAATCGGAAGATATTTTGAGTCTTCAATTTCCTTATAATTTTGAATTACTCTAAACTCTTTACAATAATTTAATAGTGGACTTTTTATTGTTAAATCAACAGCTTTTATTGCCCAACTACTATCTTCAATAAATAAAAGTCCGGAAAAAAGTATTTCAGTTCTAAAAATTGGAATTACCCCAATTTTGTAAATTAATTTTCCATTTTCAATAAATGAACCTTTAAATTCATATTTGTAACTTAAAGCTGAATTGCTTGCAATAGGAGATAAAAGTGGTTTTTGGGATAAAGCAGGAAAATCTATCAGGTTTTTATAAAAATTAAAATCACAACTGGAAATGTCTTCATAAACAATATAAGGATTTTTGCTAATCTTTTGTTGAGGTACAATTGAGTTACGACCGTATTCCATTCCAAAAGAAGCAGTTTTTCCAATATGTCTTTTTTTTTCAACATAATCATGATGTGCAATTACAACCTCCTTGTAGGTTGAAGGTGCTTTAAAGTAGCTTTCTGTTACTGATTCTATTAAATTTAATTTTTCATTTTTTAACTGTACCAACAAGTCTTCTGTTTCCTTTTTTCTTGACGAATCCTTTATCGGAATAGTGTCGGAAGCTTTTATTTTTATTAGTTTATTTTCAATTGACGTTTTAGTGTATGTTTTGCATTGGTATGTTTCAATTTGGCTCAAATAATATTTTCGTTTTTCCCTAACCTTGGCAAGTATTTCTTTTGACCGATCTTTGTATTCGGAAATAATCTCCACTTCTTCAAGTGACTGTGGTGCTTTTTTTAAAATTACATTCAAAAAAGTAGCTTTCGTTTTATAAATAATTACTTCTTTTTCAAAAGATTTATATCCGATATAACTAAAAACAATTATGTGTTTTCCTGCTTTTAACTCAAGAAAATATTCCCCGTTTAGGTCGGAGGAAACTCCATAGCTTGTATTTTTTTCGTAAATATTTGCAAAAGGCAAAGTTGTTCCATCCTGATCTGTAATTCTTCCTTGCAGGTAGCCGGCAAACAAAGAAAAATTGCCTGTCAGAAAAGCTATTAAAAAAAAGAGAATGATTTTTCTTTTGGAAGACATAAAAAATTTTCGGTAAGACGTATTTATCCTACTTATTGTTACAAAATTTAATACTGCAAAATAAAAAATTTACAATAAATTAGAAGCAAGTTCAGCAAGTTCTGAGCGTTCTCCTTTTTCCATTGTAACGTTAGCATACACATCCTGCCCTTTCATTTTGTCAATCAAGTATGTAAGCCCGTTACTTCGGGAATCCAAATAAGGTGTGTCAATTTGATAAGGATCACCTGTGAATACAACTTTTGTTCCTTCTCCTGCTCTTGTAATTATTGTTTTTACCTCGTGAGGTGTAAGATTTTGTGCTTCATCAACAATAAAATATACTTTTGAGAGGCTTCGTCCTCTAATGAAAGCCAAAGGAGTGATTAGTAATTTTTCGTTTTTAAGCATTTCATTGATGAGGTCAAAATCTTTAGAATTTTCATTGAATTGATGACGGATTACTGAAAGATTGTCAAACAATGGTTGCATGTAAGGGTCTAATTTACTACTAACATCCCCGGGTAAATATCCGATATCACGATTTGAAAGAGGAACAATTGGGCGGGCAAGTAATATTTGCTTATAGCTTTTTCTTTTTTCCAAAGCTGCTGCTAATGCCATCAGGGTTTTTCCCGTACCGGCTTTCCCCGAAAGAGTAATCAGGCTGATATTTTTATTTGTCAATCCGTTTAACGCAAATGTTTGCTCTGCATTACGTGGCTGAATTCCATAAGCTTTACGCTTTTTTACAAGAACAAAAGCATCTTCCGTTTTATTATAAGTTGTAAGAATACTTTTTACATGATTTCTCAAAATAAAATATTCATTCGGTTCGGGTTGAATATCAATTTTTGCTTCTTCAAAAGAAATTTGTCCGTCCTTGTATATTTTATCAACAACACCACTTTCAATATTTTCAATAAGGTTTTTTCCTTTGTATAATTCTTCAATATCTTTTACCTTTCCTGTTTCGTAATCCTGAGCCAAAACACCTACTCCTTTGGCTTTCATTCTAAGATTAATATCTTTAGTAACGAGAATTACTCGTTTTTGCCCATATTCTTTTGCAAGATTGTGAGCAACAGAAAGAATTCTGTGGTCGGGTTTATCTTCCCAAAAAATATCTTTGAACTTTTTATCTTTATGCACATTGGTATTTACAGAAATAAGTCCACCTGTT
>JAYEOP010000507.1 GCA_034723125.1 Bacteroidota bacterium
AGGCAATCCGACACAATGGTTATGGAACTTTGGAGATGGAAATTCTTCATCTGTTAAAAATCCAACTCATACTTACTCTCAACATGGTACTTATACGGTTACACTTGCAATTTCCGATTCAGCTACAAATTGCTTAAGTACCCACAGCTACACATTAAAAACTCAACAAAACACAAATAACTGTAAAGCATATTTCTATTCTTTTCCTGACCAAACAAATACTAATAAGATAAACTTTATTGCAGATTCGAGTAGTGGTTCTACATACACATGGAACTTTGGTGATAGCACCATCGGTACAGGACAAACAATTCAGCATACATATTCGTCAAGTGGAGTTTATTATGTTTGCCTTACAATTACAAAAACTAATTGTACAGATACATATTGTAAAATGATAAGAGTTGCAAATACAGGATGTTCAAGCTATTTTAATTATTCAAAAAATGGTAAAACTGTATCTTTTTATGGAGATTCTACTAACTCGGCTAACGCAACATATACTTGGAGTTTTGGAGACAACAGTACAGGAACAGGTCAGAACGTACAACACACATATTCTTCTTTTGGAACATACCATGCATGTTTAACAATATCTCATAGTGGAATGAGCTGTACTCCACATTGTAAATCAATAACATTAGGAACAAATCCATCTTATTCATCAATTGGCGGAGTAATACTTGCCGGAACAAATTACGTTGACAAGGCAACTGCATATTTGATTTATTTTAATCCGCAGGATAGTACACTTACTGCAATTGATACTTTCAATGTCGATTCTTCAGGTTTATATTATTTTGGAAATGTAGTAGCAGGTACATATTTATTAAAAGCTGCTTTACGTTCGCAATCATCATACTATCAAAATTATATGCCAACATATTATGATACGGTTTTATTCTGGAATCAGGCAACAGATGTTGTATGCTCGGGAAATAATTTTGTTCAACGCAATATAAACATGTTGCAAGGTAACAATCCCGGAGGTCCCGGATTTATTGGCGGAAAAGTTAATAAAGGTGCAAATTTCAGATCAAATTATATGAAAGGTATTCAAATAATGTTAGTTGATGAATTTGACAGACCGGTTGCTTATACATTTTCGGATGGTAAAGGCGAATTTTCATTTGAAAATATTGCATTAGGAAGCTATAAAGTATATGCAGAAATAATTGGTAAAATTTCCTATTCGGCTAATGTTGTTATTGATAAGTCTAATAAAACTTCCGATAATATTACTTTTACAGTTAATGATGATAACATTTCTGCCTCAATAAATAATCAAATTTCTGATATGATAAAAAGCATTGGAAATATTTATCCTAATCCATCAAGTAATGCAATAAATATTAATGTTTCAATTATCAAGCCTGTTGAATTCAATATTTTAATACTTAATCAGCTTGGACAAATTGTTTTTTCAACAAAAGAAAATTTACAATTAGGAAATAATATTATTAGCCTTGAAGTATCACAACTTGAAATGGGATTTTATACAGTTTTAATCAATAGTTCAGATAATTCACAGCTTGTAAGAAAATTTATGAAAATCAAATAATTTTAATTCAACATTAATTTTAAAGTCCCGCCTTTTTTAAAAAGTGGGACTTTTTTTTGAGTTGATTTATCTTGAAAAATTCGGATGGCGAAAATTTATATTTCATACCAAGTTGCGTTCAAAGTTACCAATATAATTCGTTTTAAAAACAAATTTAGACAAATTTGTTCTGATAAAAAACAAATTTAGATAAAAAATATTTCGGACGGCAATCATTATTTCTATC
>JAYEOP010000508.1 GCA_034723125.1 Bacteroidota bacterium
CCGACTACTCACTGCCGACTGAGAACTGCCTACTGCCTACTGCCGACTGCTTACTGCCGACTGCTCACTGCCGACTGCTTACTACCCAAGTGCCACATCCAAAAACATCATTAAAGCAAATCCAATCATCGCTCCTATTGTAGAAATATCATTATTTTTGTTGAGTTGTGACTCGGGAATTAATTCTTCAACTACAACATAAATCATAGCACCTGCTGCAAATGACAAAGCATAAGGCAAAAAGTTAGTCATTGACATAACAGCAACAGCACCAATTACTCCTGCAATAGGTTCAACAATACCTGACAATTGCCCATACCAAAAGCTTTTAAATCTTGACAATCCTTCTCTACGCAAAGGAACAGAAACAGCAGTACCTTCAGGAAAATTTTGAATTCCAATACCAATTGCAAGTACTATCGCTCCGGCAATTGTTACAGAAGGTAATCCTGATGCTACAGCTCCAAAAGCAACACCTACCGCAAGACCCTCTGGAATATTATGTAGTGTAATTGCTAATACAAGCAGTACACTTTTGTTCCATCCGGTTTTGATACCCTCTGCTTCAGACTTTGGATAACCCAAATGGAGGTGAGGTAAAATTTTATCAATTATCCATAAAAACAAGCCGCCTGTTAGAAATCCAACAACAGCTGGTATCCATGACGTTTTACCTGCATCTTCAGTCATTTCGATGGCTGGTGCCAGCAATGACCAAAAACTGGCGGCAATCATAATTCCTGCTGCAAATCCAAGCATGCCATCCAAAACTTTTCTATTAATTGTTTTGAAAAAGAAAACTACAGATGCACCCAAAGCAGTCAGCAACCATGTAAACATTGTTGCGATAAATGCCTGCATTACAGGACTGAATTTTTCTAACCAATCAATTATCATTTGAAAAGGGTTTTTGTTTCGTTATACCAAAAGATAAAATCAAGATGTGATAAAGGAATTTTAATTTCATTTGAAAATTCCTTCATCTTATTTTCAATTTCAAAATATTTATTTTCTGAAATTGATTTTGGAATTTCTTTAATTACATTAAAATTTTTCAAATTTTTCAAAATATGTCTATCTAAAATTGTAATGTCTTCAACAAAACCAATATTTCTTAAAAAATGACTTGATTCTTTTAAACCATAACCTTTTATATTTTTATTCAGCCAATTTCTTTTATCAAAAACAGTTTGTTGTTCCGACATTGTTTTTCTAATTCCTTTTGAATTATTAAAAAACATTTCACGGGCTTCTACTACATATCTTGCTTTATTATTTTTAAACCTAACAAGATTCATCTCTTTAGCAAGATTTTCAGCTTTACTTTTAAACAACATTTGATTTTCTGACAAACTAATTATTGTTTGCCAGGCATTTTCAGCTTTAGATTGAGGGGTAAGTAAACAAAAAGCAAGCTCTTGAAATAAGCGTTTTTCATCTGCATTATTCCAAATAAATTTGAATTCAATTATTCGATTAAGTATATCTGCTTTTATTTTTTTATATGTATCGAATAATTTTTCCACGCTTTTTAGTTTAATGAAAAGAAAAGTTCAAATACCAACATTAACAATGGTATAGAAATAATGGACACAAGAAAACTTGATATTAAAAATTGATTTGTTAAAGAAACATTTCCTCCTACCTTATTTGTTAAAATAGGAATAGCAGTAATTGGAGGTACTGCACTAAGAAGAAAAATTAGAAATGCAACAGAAAATGCCGGTTTTATAATTACTAATATTGCAAGAATAATAAGAGGAAAAAGAAAATTTTTAAGTGTTACAAATATTAATACAGCTTTTAACTGTATTTTACCTTTTCTTTTAAAATCTACATAAACATTCCCCCCAATTAGAATTAAAATTAAGGGTAAAGCAGTATTTCCTAAAATCTTAGTTATTGATAATATTACATTTGGAACACTTTGGTATGTACCTGATAATCGGAGTACAATAGCTATGATTGTAGCTATCAAAATTGGGTTAAAAAATTTCCTCCAATTAAATTTACTATTTACCGACTCTTTATTTTTAAAAAAAAGATGATAAGTATTAAACATAAAAGCAGGAAAAAAAAGTGTAAACAAAAAAAGCTCAACTAATATCGTAGAACTATCTCCCCAAAGATTTTGAATAATTGCCATTGGGACAAAAATAGCATTTGGATACAATAGACTTATCCCAAATTCAGGTCTGAATTTTTTTCTTATCAGTTTCATTCCGGCTATTGACAACAAAAACGTTACACCAATAAAACCTACCCACCAAAATGGTAATATCCACCATTCAGAGAAATTTACCGGATTAAAGTGTAAAATAATATTTGTAAAAATCAAAGAAGGTAGTGCAATATCGAGAATTAGTGGTGAAAGAACATCAAGTATTTTTATCGGTACAATTTTTCTTGATATAATGGTAAAACCAATAAATCCTATACCAACTAATATTAAAATCGATTCAAATACTTTCCAGAAAATCATTACATTAATCTTTAAACTTGATACTCATTTAAAATCTGTTGAGCATGCTCTTTGGTTTTTACTTTGTTAAATATTTTCTCAATTTTCCCTTCTTCGTCTATCACAAAAGTTTTTCTTAAAACAGCAAGTTTGACTTTACCAAACATCATTTTTTCTCCCCATGCAGAATAATCCTTTAGAATTTTTCTTTCAACATCAGAAATCAAATCAAAGTTCAAACTATGTTTTGCTATAAATTTTTGATGAGAATTATCACTATCGGGACTAACACCTAAAATATGAAATCCTTTATTCTTTAGTTCCTGAAAATTATCTCTTAAATTACAAGCTTCAGCAGTACATCCAGGGGTATTGTCTTTTGGATAAAAGTACAATATTAGTTTTTTCCCTTTAAAAGTGTTTAAACTTATTTCTTTGCCATCTTGGTTTTGAGCATTTATTTCCGGAGCTTTATCCCCAATTTTTAATCCCGTCATAATAATTAGTTTAAATTTTCTTTTAATTTTTTATATCCGAACATCTGTTTTGATTTAATTTCTTTAGACACAAAAGAAGGAACCATTTTTACCCAAATAGGATTGCCTTCTTGAATATATTTCAATACTGTTCTTGAAAAAATATGCAATTTAGTTATATCTGCATTTGTAATTTGAGCCAATTTATTTGTATCAAGTAAATAATTATATATGTGTCGGGATTCGTCTTTTATTATTACGTTTTCAGATGTTAAAAGTTCATCCTTTCCAGATTGTTGGGCAGGATAAACATATATCTTTACGTTATTTTGAAATAGTTTTCCAAATCCTTCCATTATACCTCCATGCAAATTTTTGTAGTAATCTTTCAGAAAAAGATTTTGTAATGACAAAGAGGATGTTATGATTCCTAAATTGTAAATTTTAAAAATGTCAAAATATTCTACAAATTCATAGTGAAACTTTAAATCAGAAACCATTACATTAATTCCCAATCCATTTATTAAGTCAACACGATTTAGGAAATCACTTTCGTCATATTCCAAATCTTTTAATAAATTTTCGATGCTAATTTCACAGAATAATAATGTTTCTTCTCCATTATAGCTTTTGTCTTTTTTAAACGTTTCAAAACCTTTCTCAAGCATATCAAGTGCAACATAAGTTATCGGGCGAAAATTCCCCCTTAAAACCATTATGTTTTTTTTGTAGAAAATATCTGATGGAGGTTTCACATTATGCAAACTATCAAATAATGTTGCATTTGTCATTTTGTTTTTAACAAGTTGCAGGCTTAAAGATCTGTTATCAATTTCGTTAAACTCAGGACCTGTCATTTTTATCATATCTATTTCAAGTTTATCTCTTGAAATAAAGTCCATTAAAGATTGAAGAAAACTATTTGTGTAATTGTAGTAATAATAAGATGCATAAACTAAGTTAACACCAATGATACCAAGTGTTCTTTGTTGTAAAATATTATCTTTTTCATACATTTTTACATGCATGAGTATTTCATTTGGTTCATGTCCCGGATGTAATTGAAATCGTATTCCTACCCATCCATGACTTTCATTTGTTTTTTGATAATTGATTGCTGAAACTGTATTTGCAAATGCAAAAAATCTAATATTATTAGGATGTTTATTTTTTAATGAAGAAACTAATTGGCTATATTCAATTGAAAGCATTTTTTTTAGCCTTTCTTCACTAACATATCTTTTGCTGTTTGTTTTTCCGTATAAGGAATTGCTCATTCCCATATCGTAAGCAGAAATAGTTTTTGCAATTGTTTGAGAAGAAGCTCCTGCTTTAAAAAAATAATTTGCGACCTCCTGACCTGCACCTATTTCAGCAAAAGTGCCAAAGATGCTTTGGTCTAAATTTATTTTTAAAGTTTTTTGTTTTATATTACTGTGAGGTTCAACATTCATTATCTACTCTAAATCTATTAAAAAAGCTTAATCCATCTTTTGAAGAAATGAGAATAAAAAGGTCAAGCATTGTTGATCTGCTTTGACCTTTTTTTTAAACCCATACCCAAACTTTATAAAAATTCAGGTATAGGTCTTTCAATAAATTAAATACGTTACTAAATTTAATTTAAGGGGGTTCTATTCTTCAATAAGTTCAAAATCATCTTTTCCTACACCACATTCTGGGCAAATCCAGTCATCAGGGATGTCTTCAAAAGCTGTTCCCGGCTCAATTCCACCATCGGGGTCACCTACTTTGGGGTCATAAATATAACCACATACTTCACATTCATACTTTTTCATAATATTCTATTTTAGTTATTAATAATTAGTTTCTTTTATTTCAAAATAAGATTGAGGGTGCAAACATGCAGGACATATTTCGGGAGCTTTAGTTCCTTCATGCAAATATCCGCAATTACGACATTTCCAAACAATCTTACTGTTTCTTTCAAACACTTTACCTTCCTCAAGATTGGAAAATAATTTTGTATATCTTTCCTCGTGTGCTTTTTCTACTTTAGCAATCATTCTATAAGCAGTTGCAATCTCTTTGAAACCTTCTTCATCTGCTACTTTTGCAAATTCAGGATAAAGTTCTGTCCATTCTTCATTTTCACCCTCAGCAGAGGCTTTTAGGTTTTCAAGTGTGGTTCCTATTTTTCCTGCAGGATAAATTGCAGTGATTTCAACTGCTCCTCCTTCAAGAAATTTAAAAAACCTTTTTGCATGTTCTTTTTCATTCAATGCTGTTTCTGCAAATATTGCCGAGATTTGTTCCAAACCTTCTTTTTTTGCCTGTTTGGCAAAATAATCATATCGCATTCTTGCCTGAGATTCTCCAGCAAATGATTTTAACAAATTCTGTTCTGTTTTTGTTCCTTTTAATGATTCCATTTTAATTATTTATAGCCCCCTCAATTATATGTGAGAATAATACTTCATAAATTGGATTCTTTCAAAAGCAGCACCGTCTTTTGATTTTTCATAACTAAGTTGTCCTCTAAAGTTAGCTAAAGAATTATAATTATTTTTCTTCATCCAATCTTCTAATCCCTTAATTATTTCGCCAATATATTCATCTTTATTCTTGTAAATAGTTGAAACTATTTGAACTGCTTGAGCACCGGCAAGTATTTGCTTTACAACGCCTTCGCTGTCATGAATTCCTGTTGTTGCAACTAATGGAAGTTTTATTTTATGACTTAACAAAGCTATCCACCTTAACGAAACAGTTATTTCGTTTGCTGTACTAAATACATTTGAACTTTTGATTTCCATTTTGTCTAAATCTATATCAGGGCTGTAATATCTATTAAATAAAACAAAGGAATCCAAATCTTTTGTCCAGCTTAATTTTTGAATTAACTGAGCCAAACCTGCTGAATAATGACTCATTTTTAAGGCGATAGGTAGTTTAACATTTTTTCTTACTTCAGAAATAATATCAAAATATTTTTTTTCATTATCTGCACTACTTAAATTTACATCGGAAGGAAGCATCGAAACATTTATTTCAATTGCATCAGCACCGGCATCTTCAATTTTTTTTGCAAAAGAAATCCATTCATTTGCAGTAACACAATTTACACTTGCAATAATAGGAATGTCAACAGAATCTTTTGCTCCTTTAATTAAATCTATATAATCACTAGTACTTTTCTCTTTTGTGTAATAGCGAGCATAGTCATGTGCTTCCGGGTAATCACTATAATCCTGATTTTCGTTTTTATCCATCTCCATTAAAATTTGTTCTTCAAAAAGAGATTTGAGAACAACAGCTCCTGCACCTGATTCTGCAAGTTTTTTAATTTTTTCAACAGAATCAGTTAATCCTGAGCTTCCGATAATAATTGGATTTTTTAAATCCAATCCTAAATATTTTACAGATAAATCCATGTTTTAGTTTTTTTTTAATTTTATATTATCTTTATTTTGTTTCGTCAATAAATGTTCTTTGCTGTAGTTCTTTGTCAAGCATTACTAATCCGTGTTTACTTCCTTCCATCATTTTTAACTGCTGTAATATTTTATCTACATTAGCTTCTTCCTCAACTTGTTCTGCAACAAACCATTGTAAAATATTATATGTAGCATGATCTTTTTCTTCCAAAGAAATATCAACCAAATTATTTATTAGTGCTGTAACTTTTTGCTCATGTTCCAAAGTTTCTTCTATTACATTTATTACATCTTTCCATTCTGTTTTTACAGCATCAATTTGTTTTAACAAAACTCGTCCACCACGATCATTGACATAATCAAAAAATTTCATTACATGCGAAATTTCTTCCTGATATTGAACTTTCATCCAATTCCCAAAACCTGGTAAATTTTCTTTTTCAAAATAAGCTGCCATTGACAAGTAAAAGTATGCTGACCAGTATTCAGCATTAATCTGCTTATTTAGTTCTTTTTCAATTTTTTTACTTAGCATAATTAGTATTATTTAAAAATTATAGGATACAAAATAAAATATTTTGCATCCTATTTTGAAATTTATTCTACAGTAACAGCAACTTCTTCACTTTGCCACAAACCGTGTTTTGTGCAAAATGCTTGAGCTATCAGTTTCATGTTCTTTTGAGGAACAATGTAAAAGTCAACTTCTAAATTATTTGCTTCGTTACCTAATGCTCCTTCAATAAAATTTGCTTCGGCAAGCATTTTTTCAGCATTCCATAATTGCACCCAAGCAATGTAATGGTCAGGATCATCAGGATGAGGGTATTGATCCCCAACTTTTACTTTTACTTTAAATTTTTCTCCTTTTTTTGCATTGTTTTCACAATGTAAAAAAGCAGAATGTCTGTCAATATAATCTTTTTTTGCTTCTCTATCTATTTGAGAAATATCTTGGTATTTATTAATTTTCATAATTTTTAAGTTTAATATTTTTTTACAATTTTTTATGACATAACCACCAGTCATAACATTCAAATTCTCCTTTTTCTGCTTTTTGAATTCTTTCATTTGCAGTTTCTACATCAGTAGCAGGAGGTATTATTACATGGTCGTTTATCATTTCATTATTTGGCCAATTTGCTGGCATAGCAACTCCGTTTTTATCAGATACCTGCATTGCTTCTACTGCTCTTAATATTTCATCCATATTTCTGCCCAGCTCTTGTGGATAGTAAATCATTATTCGAATTTTAGCTTCAGGATCAACAACAAACACAGCTCTTACAGTATTTGTTCCTTTGCCCGGATGAATTATTCCAAGAGCTTCTGCTACTTTTCCTGTATCAGCAATTATTGGAAATTTAATTTGTACATTCAAATTATCTTTTATCCATTGCTCCCATTTAATATGAGAAAATACCTGATCTACACTTAATCCAATTAATTCACAATTTAATGCTTTAAATTTATCATATCTATTTTGAAAAGCAACAAATTCGGTTGTACAAACAGGTGTAAAATCAGCTGGATGGCTAAATAATACGAACCACTTTCCTTTGTATTCATCTGGCAATTTTTTAATACCATGAGTTGTCTGAACAGTCATTTGTGGAAAGTCATCACCTAATAAAGGCATTTTGTTTTTTTCTTCCATGATTAATGTTTTTTTAATGTTAATAAATTTTTTT
>JAYEOP010000509.1 GCA_034723125.1 Bacteroidota bacterium
ATTTGTTACATGAGTGTAGATCTCTGTGGTTTTTGAACTACTATATCCAAATAAATTTTGAATATATCTTAAATATATTCACAAATATAATAAAATTTGTACTATACAACAAAACAATAAAGTTTTTCTTTTATACCGAAAGGTTATCATGTAACAGAAAATAAATTTTCTTAACATGCTAATCCATCGGCATAATACTAGATTCTTTTTAATTAAATTGATGGTGGTTAAGTATTATCTAACGAACCGCCAAGTACAGCCTGTGCTGAATACTTTCGGTAAGACCCGCTTGGTTTAGGTCCCGACCAAAAGGTGCGGGATAAATTGTGAGAGCTACACTTTGTTAGCCGTAGTTTTAACGAAGGAATATCAGCCGCCTACTCAATTGTGCTTAGTGCTTTTTCAATATTTCAATCAATTTTTCATTTATATATATACTTTCTCGTCCAATTTTTTGAGATGTAATTATTCCAATATTTTTCATTTTTTTCAAATATCTTGACGCGGCTTTTCTTTCTACATTCAATTTTTCAACTACAAATTCAATTTTAGAATACGGCTGTTCAAAAAGTAATTCAATTAATTCTTTTCGATATATTTTTGGTTCCTTATTTTGAGCAATTAGAATTGTTTCTGAAAGTAGGTTTTTAATTGCATTTATTTTTGAAATTGTTCTGTTTGAAGTTACTTCTATTGCTTTTAAGATATACAAAATATAATCTTCCCATTCATCTGTTTTATTGACTCTATTTAATAGTCTATAATATTCCGATTTATTTTCATTTATATATGAACTCAAATACAAAATTGGAATGTCAAGCAAGTCATTTATTGTTAAGTACAAAATATTTAATATTCTACCTGTTCTTCCATTCCCGTCATAAAATGGATGAATACTTTCAAATTGATAATGTAATATGGCTAAATTTATTAGAGGTGATAAATCTTCATTCACAATATTAAAATGCTCTAAGAAATCACCTAATAAATCTAAAATTTCATCCTTTTCCTGTGGTGGTGTATAAACAATTTCTCCTGTTTTATCATTCTTCAAGACAGTTCCTGCCATACTTCTAATTCCTGCATTATTTTCAATAATTGTTTTTTGTAGAAATTCAATATCTTTTAATTTTAGAAAGCCTTGTTGTTTCAATAAATCGTGTCCAACAAATATTGCTTTTCTATAATTGATAACTTCTTTTACTTGTGAAGACTGTTTCCCTTTTGTTGCTAATGCTTTATATAATTCATCTTGAGTTGTGATTATATTTTCTATTTCAGAACTATCTTTTGCTTCCTGAAGTACAACTGCGTTAATTAGCATTGCCTGATTTGGCATTGTTTGAGCAATTCCTTTTAATTCTCCTAATGCTTGAGATGATTTACTTAATTGTCGAAGAATTTCTAAAGTTTCGACTTTTTCTCGTTTAGGAGGCAGTTTATCTAACTTTTTAATAGGGTGCATTTTGTCTCGTGTTTTATTTATATGTACCAAAAATACAAAAAATAGTTCAAATGGCAATAATGTTGGATTTTTTGTCGCATTAAGCACAACGACAGTCTATCTAATAACCCTAACCACCGATTAAATTTTTGTCAAATATAAAGCTATTTCTACTTTGCTCAAAAAATAATTTACTTTTTTTTAGGTTTATTTTTGCTAGAATTTCTTTTGATATTTAAAAATCCTAACTTATTATTTTTCTCTAAAGTGATGATTTACTTTTGCGAAAAATTGGTAATTTTACTTTTGCCATTTACAGATGTTAATCCAAAAACA
>JAYEOP010000510.1 GCA_034723125.1 Bacteroidota bacterium
TTTTAACGCAGTCAGATTGTTTATTATCTTTGTTCCCAAAGGGTTTTCAGAGTTTTTCATATACTTCTTCAAAACTTTTTACATTATCCCGATTTGTTTCAAATTTTTTCATTGTCTATAAAAAACTCTGGAAATCTTAATGCGAATGTATTTATAGAACCTCCCTATAAAAAAGCCGAATCAATTTTGATTCGGCTTTTAAGTTTTATTTAAATAACTTAATTGTTTTTTCGATTATCGAAACGCAATCAAGCAATTGCTCTTCATTCATAACCAGAGGGGGAGCAAACCTAATTTTATCTCCATGTGTTGGTTTGGCAAGCAAGCCATTTTCTTTAAGTGCTACACAAAAATCCCATGCATCTTTTCCTCCTTTAGGCTCAACAATTATTGCATTTAGTAATCCTTTGCCTCGCACAAGTTTTATTACATCAGAATCAATTTCATTTAATTTTTTCCTAAAAAGATTGCCGAGTTTTTCAGCATTTTCTGCAAGCTTTTCTTCTTTCAAAACTTCCAATGAAGCCATTGCTACTCTTGCAGCAACAGGATTGCCACCAAATGTTGAGCCGTGTTCACCCGGTTTTATGGTAAGCATAATTTCATCATTGGCAAGAACTGCTGAAATCGGTAATACACCTCCTGAGAGTGCTTTTCCAAGAATTAAAATATCTGGTTTTACGCCTTCATGATCACAGGCTAATAATTTCCCTGTACGAGCAAGTCCTGTTTGTACCTCATCAGCAATAAATAATACATTATTTTTCTTACAAAGTTCATAAGATTTTTTAAGATAACCTTCATCGGGAACGTAAACACCTGCTTCACCCTGAATAGGCTCAACCAAAAATCCAGCTACATTTGGGTCTTTGAGTGCTTCTTCAAGTGCTTTAAGGTCGTTGTAAGGAATTACTTCAAAGCCAGGAGTATATGGTCCGTATCCTTTTTTTGCATCAGGGTCTGTTGAAAATGAAATAATAGTTGTTGTTCTTCCGTGGAAATTGTTTTCACAAACAATTATTTTTGCTTTGTTTTCTTCAATCTTTTTTACATTGTAAGCCCACTTACGACAAAGTTTAATAGCTGTTTCGTCTGCTTCAGCTCCGCTATTCATAGGAAGCACTTTGTCAAAACCGAAATATTCTGTTATATATTTTTCATAAACACCAAGTGAATCATTGTAAAACGCTCTTGAAGTTAATGTAAGTTTTTGAGCTTGTTTAGTTAATGCATCAACAATCTTCGGATGACAATGTCCTTGATTTACCGCTGAATATGCAGATAGAAAATCATAATATTTTTTGCCTTCAACATCCCAAACATAAACGCCATCACCTTTTTCTAAAACAACAGGTAAAGGATGGTAATTATGTGCACCATATTTATTTTCTAAATCCATTGCTTGTTTTGAAGAAATCTTTTCTGTCATATCTTTTTTTAAATTTAATAGTTACAAATTAATTAGTGAGCAAAGTTAAAATAATATGTGGAAGTAATTAGATATTTTTTTTAAATAAAATTGATTTTGATATTTTGTAATTTATAGATACTACCCAGTGGAAATAAGAAAACTTTGTATTACTCATTATACTTGGGTTTTGAATTAAAAATGGATGTGAATGTAAAAGTCATTAAATTGTCATTAATAGTTATTTAGCCAAGCTGTCATTGGGTTTTGTAACTTAATGACAATTTAATGACAATCAAATGACTACTTTATGACATTAGATTCAAGCGACAGAATACACATAACTCAAGTTTCGCATTTGAATATAAAG
>JAYEOP010000511.1 GCA_034723125.1 Bacteroidota bacterium
TGAATGATATAGTTAAAAATAAAGAAAAAGTTGCTAACTTTTTTAAGCATAATAAGATTCGTTATGCTGCTTGATTTTCATTGTATTTTTGTGGGGGAGTAATAAGTTATAAATATTATAATATAAACTTAACTAATAAAGGGATAAAATGGAAGAAAAAATATTAGCATGTGATAATGAAATATGTAAAGTTAAAGATGAATGTGAAAGATATAGATTATATAAAGCAGGTGAAAAAGAGTATAAAACTCATAATGGAAAAGCCCATAAAGGTTGTGGACAGTTTATTCAAAATACAAAGTAAATAGTAAAATATTATATATAAAACTAAAGTCTAACTCTAATTTGGACTTTAGTTCTATTCAAACTGATTAGAAACATCAGAAACATCAGAAACAGCATATCCAATAAACAACAACATTGCTACACCTGCTATAAAAGCAATTATTTCTATCATTCAGTATCCTTTAGTTTTTTAAGTAATTCATTGATATTTAAATTTAATTTATGAACTTTACCAAAAGCAAAAATTGATACAATAAAACCCATAAGTGCTATTAATAATGAAAATACTGGTTTATCACCTGTAAGTACATATACTATCATAGCAACCGAACCGCTTATTAAAGCAAAAAACATATTAAATACTTGATTTCTTCTATCTCTTAAATTGTCAATTTCTTTTAATAAATAATCTTTAAACGCCATAGAAACATTATGTATAAAATAGTATTAATTTGGGTTCCAGAAGACTTAGTTATTATTTAAGTTATCTGATATAATACTCTAATTTATTTTAAAAGCAAAATTATGGCATTACAAAAGTGGGAAGTATTTCAAAATGAGGCAACATATTTTTTTAAGTAATTATTTTATAACCGCCTTTAAGATATTGTGCTCATCAGTAGCTACACTTTCACCCACTACTTTTGCAATATTTCCACCAAATATTTTCCCCATAAGACCCATATTCATAGCACTTATCATTATCTTTCCATCTTTTTCATACACACCCCAAGCACAAGGCATCATAGTAGATATCTCTGGATTTGTTTCTATCATATCTTTTGCATAATTTGCTTTACAAAGCTCTATTATTCTAACTTCTCTATCAAAATCAAGCCCGTGTTTTTGTATAGTTTTGTTCATATTTCTTATCTTACCAGCTACACTCCAACCATTTGCTTTAATTGACTTAGCTAAAGCTTCTGTAGTCTCGTCTACTGTTGAGTATTTACTTTGATGTTGAACTATCATCATACCAGGCATCATAGTTATAATACCCAAAGCCATAGCTAATGCACCTGCTAAAAAAGCGAAGATTGTTTTTTTCATAAGTATCCTTAAAAATTTATTTTATAATATTAACTTTATATAGTAACAGAACAGTTACAAAATAATATTTTATTAGTCTCAAAGCATGGGAGTGAGAAACTATTTTAATTTCAATGTTATTCTTCTAAACTAGAATAATGAAGCTCTAATCCCTTAGAAGTTGTAACAAACCCATTGATGTTGATTTTCCCCTCGTGTACTAGCTTATGATGCTTTTTACACAGTGGAATAAGATTAAATTTATGGTTTTGATTTATATGACCTATGAAACCTTGTTCATCACTGTTTTTTTGTTCATTTATATGGTGAACATCGTCAACTCCAGCTCCACAAATCGCACAAGCAGCTATATATAAGTCTTTGTTGTATGTACTAGTTTTCTTTTTAGATAATCGCTCAATTGTATCGTAGTCATCAGTTAAACGCTTTCTAATACTATTT
>JAYEOP010000512.1 GCA_034723125.1 Bacteroidota bacterium
CAAATATACACCAAACAGGAATCATTCGCAAATTTTTCTAATATTGTTGCCAACGACAGTCTGTCTAATAACCCTAACCACCGATTAAATTTTTGTCAAATATAAGGATATGTTTCCTTTACTCAACTTTTTCTATGGTCAAAAAAGATGTTAATCCAAAAACACAATTAATTTTTTCTTTTATATAATGAACCGCCAAGTACAGCCTGTTCCAATTTTTATAGAAAAGACCCGCTTGGTTTATGGTCCCGACCAAAAGGTGCGGGATAAATTGTGAGAGCTGCACTTTGTTAGCCGTAGTTTTAACGAAGGAATATCAGCCGCCTACTCGATTGTGCAATGTTGTTTGTTTTATACTGCAATTGAATTTTCCATATCTTTTTTTGTATTCATTAAACTAGCATTACGAAAATGACGATTCACTTCATTTATAATTCGATATGGTCTGTTAAATGCTTCTTGCGATATTTTGAAATAGTCTGCTAATTTTCTAATTGTTTCTTTTGATAATCCCTTGTGATAATTCAATATTTTGGATACTGTTCCTTTTGACAATCCAAGTATTTCAACTAAATCTTTTGATTTCATATTGTTCTCAGTCATTAGTGATCTGAGTAATTCAATTGGGTTTAAATCCATTAATGAATTATGTTCATTATCCCATTTTTCAATTAGTAATGTTAATAATTCTACTTCATCTTGCATGTTTTGGTTTTCCAAACAAACTAAATTTTCAAGGATTTTGCAATACTCATTATATTGTTCCTTGGTTTTTACTATTGAATATTTTAATATTTCCATTTTCTTCCCTTTCTTGTTATTTAAAAAAAACTTATTTCATACTGCTTCTGTTCATTGCATAGTTTGGTGTATTCTGCATGTGTTCCGATCCATTTTACAAACAAATGAACTTTGTTAGTCCCAAAATGATACCGACAAATCATTCGATAGTTGTTACCACCAATATTGAATATCACTCGGTCTGAACTTCTTCCTAATATATCTGCACTATTAAATGTCGATATAATTTCATTTGGTTCTTTCCAGTCTGCATGATTTAAAATTGAAAACCATATTTCAAAAGATGCTTTACTTCTCGCATTATTCTTGATATAATCTTCAATTTTCTGCTTTTTAATTAAATGTATTTTCATATCTAATGGCAAAGATATAAATAAAGTTTCACATAGGGAAATATTGGTGGTTTTTTTTCAATATTGCACAACGGCAGTCTGTCTAATAACCCTAACCACCAATTAAATTTTTGTCAAATATAAAGATATGTTTCCTTTACTCAACTTTTTCTATGGTCAAAAAAGATGTTAATCCAAAAACACAATTAAGTTTTTCTTTATCTAACGAACCGCCAAGTACAGCCTGTTCCAATTTTTATAGAAAAGACCCGCTTGGTTTATCCTGAACGAGGTTGAATGGCTTGGTGGTCCCGTCCAAAAGGTGCGGGATTAATTGTGAGAGCTGCACTTTGTTAGCCGTAGTTTTAACGAAGGAATACTTGTCCGTACGGATCAGCCGCCTACTCAATTAGATAGTGTTTTAAAACTCATTCAATTCGTAATTTGTGCTTCGCCCACCTGATTCTTCTTGTTTCAAAACACCTTTCTCGATTAAATCTTTAATGTCACGTAAAGCTGTATCTGACGAGCACTTTGTAATCTTTGCCCATTTTGATGATTTAAGCTTACCGTCAAAACCATCAAAAAGTTTATTAAGCATTAAACGTTGACGACTATTCAATTCTGTGTTTTTATGTTTGT
>JAYEOP010000513.1 GCA_034723125.1 Bacteroidota bacterium
ATGAAAACGCTTAAATGGATTGGAATTATATTATTGATTTTAATTATACTCGTAACAGTATTCTCTTTATTCTTGCCAAAAGAATACAATATTGAAAAAGCAAAAACAATTGATGCTCCTGCTTGGTCGGTATTTGAAGAGGTTGCTGATTTTCATAACTGGACAAATTGGTCTTTTTGGTATCAAAAAGATACTACTATGAAAATTGAGTATTCAGGAACTAAAAAAGGAAAAGGGGCTTTACGAAGTTGGGAAAGTAAAAAATTGGGCAATGGAAAAATGGAAATTGTTGAGTGTAAAGAAAATACATTTATTAAAAACGAACTATACTTTATGGATTCTAAAGAACCAATATTTGGTACTTGGAATTTTGAAGAAACAGAAGACGGAACAACTGTAACTTGGGCTATTAGTGGAGAATCAAGTCTTTGTCCCATTTCAAAAATCCAAATACTCTTGGGAAAGAAAATGTTAGAAAAAGCTATGAATAAAGGACTTGAAAATTTATCTGAATTATGCGAAGCAAAACCTAAAGAATTACCAATTGAGGTAACATTCTCAAGCATTGATACAATAAGATACCTTGCCATTAAAGTTATTGTTACAGATAAAACAATGCTTGATGCAAAATATGGAGAAGCTTTCGGTAAACTGTCTTCATTTTTAAAAGAAAATGAAATACTACCGGCAGGGCATCCTTTTTCCACAGCATTACAATGGTCGGAAAAAAATGGAGATACAATTATTTTTGAGGTAGCATTTCCAATAAATAAGGAGCTTGAAATTCCTGAAGATGAAAATGTTTATTTCTCTGTGATACCTGCTGGAAATATTGCTACGGCAATGCATCTTGGCAAATATGAAGATGTTGGAAAGGAACATGGGGCAATAATGAAATGGATACAAAAAAATGATAAAAAAATTATTGGTCATCCATGGGAAACATATATTACCGACCCTACAATGGAGCCGGATACAAGCAAATGGAAAACCCAAGTTTGTTATCCTGTTAATTAAAAAAATCTGTTACCAAAAATTTTTCAGGCTCTTCTGTTTCTTCTATCCGTTCATATCCAACTTTTGCTAACCAACGTTTAAAAAGACTCTGCTTTAGGTGAAAGAACTGAATTTCTGAGTCCACTCTAAAAAGTAATGAGTGCAGGTTTTGAAAGATTTACTGAAGCATAAATGATTTCGCTATTTTTATCAACCGCATATTGCAGGAATCTGTAGTAAGAATTCCTACCTTTGACCCGAAAGGAAAAGCAATCGATGATTAGGGATATAGAGATAAACAAGCCAGAACCTATTGAGTCTGGAAAAAAAACAGAGTCGTTTAAACGTGGGACGGATGTTCAACTTACGATTGAAGCATTAGAGGCTGGTAACCCAATATTAATAACAGAATTTTATAATAATGGATTGTTACTTCTTAAAGAGTTACATACGCATCTGAATAGAAAATTTCCGAATAAGTCTTTTCAGGAACAAAGGGAGTATCGCTCAGAATATCATAAGCTGTCAAATCTAATTTTGATAGAAATTGTAGATCATAAATTGGCGGTAAAAAAGTCTCCCGGTATCGGCTGGTTAGAAAAGCTTTATCCTGAAACTAGTGATTTTTTCTTATCCTTTCCTCAAGTACAAGGACTAAATAGTGCTTGGCAGTGGTACCTGAAGGGGATTTCTATTCCTGTATTGCGAAATAAAATACATCCATATTACGGCACTTATTTTCCTACACGTTTCGAGCATTTGATACTTTTTGACA
>JAYEOP010000514.1 GCA_034723125.1 Bacteroidota bacterium
TATCAGTACGATTATCAAAGCGGATATATCCGAAGTTTTTTTCCTGACATTCGGGTATTGTGGGTTGTTGATTATTTGGGTCGGGAATAATGATATTTCCTTCTTCTTTATTACATGAATAACTAAATGTAATTGTAATAATGATCAAAATTAATATTGTCTTTTTCATAATTTTTTATTTAAAGTTACATCCCTCTCTAATTTTAGAGAGGGACCGAGGGTGAGTTAATTCTTAACAACCTTCTCCACAAAAACCCCATCACCATCTTTAATCTTTACAAAATAAATTCCTTTATCAAAATCTTTAATATCAATTACAGTATTTTCCAAAGCAAGTTGTTGTTCTTTTATTAGTTTTCCTTGGATATCGTAAATTCTGACTTTGGTAGTTATTTTATTTTTGTTTCTGCATTCTATTGTTATAGTGTTTTTTGTTGGGTTAGGATAAATAGTATAATCTTTATTTATTTTTGAATTATTTGTTTCAAAAATACTTGAATTTTCGCCTCCTCCATTTGTAGTCCTGTATATACAATCATAAGCAGGAAAAAGTATTAAATTATTAGTATCAAATCCTGCAAATTTAGTAAGAAGACAGCTAAAATTATCAAATGCAAGTTTTTGCCACCATTTGCCACCATCTGTTGTTTTGTAAATATAATTTTTACCGGAAGAAACAAAATCAATCCATCCAACATTTTCATTTGCAAAATACATATCAGCTAAACCCTCACCAAGAGCACCTTGTACATCATTAATTCCATTCATAATAGGAAACCAGCTATTACCACCATCAGTTGTTTTAAAGATGCTATCATGTCCATTATAACCGTAATAACGAATTATATATCCGACATTTTTAGAGGGGAATTGAATTCTTCTAATCTCATTGTTAAATTTTTTTATTGATTGCCAACTATCTCCATCATCAGTGGTTTTGTACAGAGTAAATGGATTGTGATATGATCGGGAATACCCATATCCTATACTGGGACTAGGGAATTGTAATCCCCATAAATAATCAGGTAAAACACTTTTCCATGTTTTACCTGTATCAGTACTTTTAACAAGTCCTGAATCTCTTGAAAGCAGAAATAGGTTGTTTGTGAATTTGTTTTTTGTCAAATTTGCATTAGGAGCTGTAGTATACAAAGTAGTTGTTTTGCTAAATGTTTTGCATCCATCATTGGTTCTATATGTGTTATTATTAATCAAATAGATACCTGTATCTTTACTGTAAAAAAAATAATTTGAAATATACTTACTAATTGTATCCCATGTTTGACCTGCATCTTCAGTTCTTACAGTATAGTATTTTGCGTTTGGCATTTGTGTCCTATATGATAAATATATTGTGTTGATATTAATCGCTTGAAAGTCAAGGATATTAGACATATTTTTAGGTGCAATTTCTTGCCATTGTGAATAAAGATTAGAATTGAAAATAAAAATAAATAAAATAAATATGTAATTTTTCATGATAATTTTTTTTAAGGTTACATCCCTCTCTAATTTATAGAGAGGGACCGAGGGTGAATTAATTCTTAACAACTTTCTCCACAAACACCCCATCACCATCTTTAATCTTTACAAAATAAATTCCTTTACTAAAATCTTTAATATCAATTACAGTTTTTTCCAAAGCAAGTTGTTGTTCTTTTACGAGCTTTCCTTGAATATCGTAAATTCTGACCTTTGTATCAAAAGCAATAAAGCCTGTGTAGGTAATTGTAATTTTACTTTGAGCAGGATTAGGATAAACTTTAAATTTTTCTGAAATATCCTTTGGTATTATTTCTTTTGTTGAATTCCAAATTTGTGTGCTGTCATAAGTACCATGATAAATTTTTGCTAAACCACTAGCCAATAGCTCAGAAATAATAAAATATACTTTGCCATTTTCTGCAATGCATTGAATATTATTTAGCATATAAGGTAAAGGGTTACGTAATTTTGTCCAGTTTTCTCCTGCATCAATAGTTTTATAAAGACCATAAAAAGTATTATATATAAAACCTGTTTTTGAATCAATAAAAGTATATACATCATCGGGTGATAAGCTTGCTGGTAATCCGTTAGATATTGCTTTCCATGTTTTTCCACCATCATCACTCCTTTTAATAGCCCATCTATAAGTTATATAAAAAGTATCCTTGCCAAAATAATAATCAGCTCCATGTTTACCATCTGTTTTTTGCCATGAATTTCCTCCATCATTGCTTTTAACCAGGAATTTGTCAAGTTGATTATAAAAAAAACCTTGACCAAAAGCTATGCTATCACTAATGAACCCAATTCTATAAATTGCTGTATCAGATACTTTAATCCACGATTTTCCGAGGTCTTTACTTTTATATGTTCCTATACTATCCGGAGAGAAAAAATGCTTATCGTAACTGGCATAAATGTCATCTCCCCATCCTTTTGTTATATTTTCGTCTGTCCATTGAGAGACAAATCCCTTGGGGTTTGTATAAACTAATTCAACTGAATCAAATCCGTTTGTAATTAAATAAATATTTTTATTACTATTGTCACGTTTCAGTCCTATTACTGTATCTTCTGATATAAATATAAGCACATTATAACCATCTTGACGTATAGGAAACCAGTTACTACCTTTATTATTTGTTTTATAATACCACTGTTTTGATGATGTATCAGAAACTAAAATATAACCTGTATTTTCCGATGTGAAATATGCCCAACCCAACAAACCAACCATGTGTGGCGGATTAGGATTTATATCATTCCATTGCTGTGAAAATGCAGATGAAAGAATTGTTAAGTGAATAATTAAAAATATTATTGTCTTTTTCATAATTTTTTATTTAAAGTTACATCCCTCTCTAATTTTAGAGAGGGACCGAGGGTGAATTAATTCTTAACAACCTTCTCTACAAAAACCCCATCACCATCTTTAATCTTTACAAAATAAATTCCTTTACTAAAATCTTTAATATCAATTACGGTTTTATCCAGTGTTAGTTGTTGTTCTTTTATTAGTTTTCCTTGGATATCGTAAATTTTTACTTTGGTAGTCATTTTATTTTTGTTTCTGCATTCTATTGTTATAGTGCTTTTTGTTGGGTTAGGATAAATAGTATAATCTTTATTTATTTTTGAATTATTTGTTTCAAAAATACTTGAATTTTCGCCTCCTCCATTTGTAGTTCTATACAAGCAATTAGTTATATACGCACAATCAAAAGGGAAAAGTAATATATTGTTACTATCAAATCCTTTAAATTTAGCAACAGCACAGCTAAAATTCTCAAATGCAAGTTTCTGCCACCATTTACCACCATCAGTTGTTTTGTAAATATAATTTTTTCCTGAAGAAATTAAATTCACCCATCCTATATTTTCATTAGCAAAATACATGTCATATAATCGTTCGTTAAGAACACCTTGTACGTCATTAATACCATTCATAACGGCTGTCCAATTTACACCACCATCTGTTGTTTTAAAAATACTATCATGTCCATAATAAGTATAATAACGGGTCATATATCCTACATCTTTAGATACAAATCTAATAGTTCTGATAGCATTATTAAATTCTTGTACTAATTGCCAATTATTACCACCATCTGTAGTTTTATAAAAAGATGTAAATTTATGTGTTGAACCTTTACCGTATCCATATCCAACGTTAGGGGTTGGAAATTGCAATCCCGCCACTGATTGTGTAAGCTTTTTCCATGTTCTTCCTGTATCAGTACTTTTAACAAGACCTGAATCGTTTGAATACATAAAAAGATTACCGTTGAATTTATTTTTTGTTAAAAATGCCATGCCAGGAGTCGGTGCGTACAAAGTAGATGTTTTAGAAAATGTTTTGCATCCATCATTTGTTCTATATGTATTTCTTTTATAAAGATATATACCTGTATCTTTACTGAAAAAATAGAAGTCATATAAATAATTACTGATTGTATCCCAAGTTTGTCCTGCATTAAGAGTTCTTACGGTATAATGTTTTGCATTTGGTGCTAATGTACCATAGGTCAAATATATCGTATTTATATCAATAGCTTGATACTCAAAAAGTTCAGACATGTTTTCAGGTGCAATATCAGCCCATTGAGAATAAAGATTAAAATTAAAAGTAAGAATAAATAAAATAAATAAATAGTTTTTCATAATAATTTTTTTTAAGGTTATTTATAATGTTTTTTATGAGGAGCAAATTCAAAACAAGGATCTGCTACATTTCTTTCGCCTTTGTATTTGTTATTGTCTAATATATTATTTTGAGGAGGAATACCTCCATTAAACCAATATGATCTTTGACAACGTAATAACGGACATAATGAACGATCGTCATATATCCATACATCAACATAAGGTGATAAATCAATAATGTGACATCTTGGAGGTCTTTGGGGTATAAAAGGGGCAGTCCACCATGACGTGCAATTCGTATCCTTAGGAGGTATATTATTATAATAATTATCATAAAGATTTAATGTAACATCTACATAATCATTACAAAACTGTTGATCAGCTAAAGTATCAAAATAATTATTAGTAATAGTGCTTGCCCAAATACCACTACAATTAATTTGTAAACATGCTCCAGCAAAACTCCATTCGGAGAACATAATATCCACATAATTGTTACTAAATGTATCATTATCAACTTCAATAATTCCTCCTGCATACGTTCTGTCGTGTATTGTTCCATCTCTTTTTCCTACAAAAATTCCTATGTCTGCATTTGTTAATTTTGAATTGCGTATTTCAAGTTTACCATGTGCTACTAAATTATCAGGGCAAGCATCATAATTTCCCCAAACTTCAATGCCTTTCCATCGGCATATACCTATTTCAGAGTTTTCAATAATTAAATGTCCAGGACTTGTACCAGACATACTACTTTTTACAATTAATTTTGAGCAATTACGCATATAAATTGTAGAATTAGTAATATGAAGTGTGGCATCATCAAAAATTTCAACATCATGGTCAATAAAAAGTGTTGTATCTGTCCAATAAAAATGCTGATTACCAGCAATTTCATTAGGTACATTAGATTCAGCCATGCAATTAATATCACAGCAATCGCAGAAATCAAGATATATAAAAGCCGAATCAATACAACTGCTATCTATATTATAAACATATACTGTATATGTGTCTTTTTGTGTAACATAAATACTCTTAGTGTCTTCACCAGTACTCCAACTGTAGTAATAACTACTACCTGCCTTTGTAGTGTTTGCGGTAAGCTTTACATTTTTAGTTATGCAACTATTTTGTCCATTAAGATTATCTAAAATATACACATCAAAAGTATCATTTACTTTAACAAATATTGTGTCTCCCCCGATACATCCATTTGAATCTGTAAATAGATATCTAATTTCATGATTACCAACACCAGGATTGGCAGGATTAAAAACACTGTCATAACTGTAGGTATTTCCGTTAAAAATCATATTCCATGTACCACCTCTGTATTTTATAGGATAAATATCATAATGATATATTGGGTCGTTAACGCAAAAAACAGTAGGTCCGATAATTTGTGCTTCCGGTGGTGGATGAATTACCACATCAAAAGTATCAGTATTAGTACACAGGTTTGAGTCGGTGTATAAAGCAAGTATCTGATATGTGCCGGGTATATTTTTTAAAAACAAATTACCAACAACCGATGTGTCGGGTCCGTAAAATGAACAATTAGCAGGATTTGTATTATTTAATTTAATTATTTCTGCAGGCCAACATGTATCAATATCAGTAGCGGTAATTTCAGGTAAAGGATAAAATAAAGCGTTAAATGAATCGCAGGCAGTACAGCCTAAAGTATCTGTAATGCATGCTTTATAAAATCCGTTTGTAGTAATGCTTATTTGACGATTGGAAGAAATGTGATTAAATGATGATGATGTTGAATCAAACTCATACCAATTGTAAGTGTTTCCTGTATCGTAGTCTAAAACAATTTTAATTGTATCTCTATCACATGCGGTATATAATCCTGCTAAATCAAGTACAGGTATTTCTAATTTTAATTTAGATGTATCTGTTGCCCAGCAACCATTTGTATCAACAACTTTTACAATATAATTCCCGGGAATATTTTCGCAAATCTTTCTTGTTAATCCAATATGATTTGAGTTAGTATCATTAAGCCACCAAGTATAACTAACAAAGCCACTATCGGCAACAAACCAATAACATCTATTTGTATCACAGATTGTCATAGAATCAGGTTTAGTATCAATTTCGGGATAAATAACAACACAAATACTATCTGAATCACAACAGGCATCATTACATGCTATAAATTTAAAACATCCTGACTTTGTAACTCTTATTGTTTGGTCATGTGAATAAGCACTATTAAACCATTTATTTGTTTTTGGATTCCATTTGTACCATGTCATAGGGCAATGGTTACAACTATCAACTGATGCTGTGATGTCTATAAAACTTGGTGAACAAGCTGTTGTATCTGGTGGTAATTCTACAATAGGTGATTGTCCGGGTTTAATGGTAACAGTATCATATCCGATACAATCTGTCGGGTGCAAAGTTCTTTCAAGCACATAGGTTGTTATGCTGTCAGGTGATACTGTAATTGTATTATTTGTACTTAAAATATTTGATGTATCTGGTAGTTTGTACCATTTATATGTTGCAGTAAAATTTATAAAAGAGCAAGTATCACCAATTGTAAATTGTTCGTTGGTATCACAAAAGGTAATTTCATCTGGTCCTGCAAAATCAAAATTTCTAATTAATTCAATATCATCAATTAAATGATGAGACCTGCATAAATTTTTATTTGTCATTGAATTATTTATTGTATCCGTATAAATCCATATTTCTCTCCAAGAATTATTAGGAATAAAATTACAAACTGTATATTGTCCGTAATGATTAGTGTCTTGAAAACTAATTATTTCTTGACTGCCTCCCAAAGGGGTTGGAATATTTGCAGCTGTTAATGGCTGTGGTGTATAAGGAACATTATTAGCAAGAAATACTCTTATTCCCGAACTATCGCAATATTGTTGTTGCAAATTATATGACCAATTTTTTGCCATTATTGAGAATATATAAGGCTTTCCTTGTTCAACACATTTTATACTTTGCTTAAAACCTGTTGTCAAATACTGAAATTGAATTTGTTGATTAACAGTAACCCTAACTTTATAATTTCTTAATTCAAAAGAAGAAGGGCTTGAAGTAAATGTTGTATGTGTATTAACATTTCCTTGTGTGTTTAACCAGTTAGGGAAATAATTTAAAGTAGGAAAGGGTTGGTTTGGAGGTATTGGAAACCACCAAGGAGTAATTAAAGCATTACCATTGTAAGGTATAGAGTCCCATGTTATTTCACTATTTGGTACAACATTGCAAGCACATTTATTTTGTGCAAGCAAATTATTACCACTTAACATAAACAATAGCAACAAGACAAAAATGGGTGGTAAAATCCAATAATTGATTTTTGATTTTGTTGTTTTAGTAAATTTTCTTTTCATAATATTATATTTTAAGGTTAAAAAAAAACACTCTTCTATATATATATAACATTAGTCGTAAAAATGTTACAAATTATTTGTTAAAAAAAAGAAATAAACACAGCCTATTTAATTGATATTCTGTTGTTAAAAAAAATTTAAATTTTTTTTTTATTTTTGACTTTTTTAAACCAATTATTTTTTAAAAAATATAAAATTTGTTTTTATTTAATGTGCAAAGTTATGTTAAAAGAATTATATGTGAAAGAAAGATTCAAAATATATTTTTGATGATTTTTCATCCTCACAAAGAATTAATAATCTTTTTGAGAAATGTATCATGGTGTTAGAATTTGAGTTGAACTTCACTTATAACAGGTATTGCTTTAAAACGACCACTTAAATACCATTTGTCAATGGGAATATCTTTTCTAATTCCTTTAATATCACTTAGCTTATAAATTGTAGTACCTCCTTGATAATCTTTG
>JAYEOP010000515.1 GCA_034723125.1 Bacteroidota bacterium
TCATGCTTTGTGATTCTTACTGTCTTAGAGCCTTCGTGGCTAATTATCAATATCTTGCCACAAAGACACCAAGGCACAAAGTTACACAAAGATTTTGGTGTCATTTCTTTTTTCTCATTGTTAATTACTACAATGTTGATTATTAATTTATTGTATTTTACAAGTCAGGAAATCTGAATATTTGTTTTTCAACGATTCGATTTATCATGGTAACCAATTTTCTGTAAATACGGGCACTGCGGTGTCCGTATTTGCATGAATACGGGTAGCGAAAGTAACAATTTTAATTAAAAAACACAATTATATTAATGTTTTTTTTGAAAAGCTGAATTAACAAAAATAAAACTGTCTGAATTTATTCGAAGACTTGAGTTTTTGGTTCTTTTTTTTGTCAAGAAAAAAGAACAAGAAAAAGATACTTCACTGTTTACAATTATTCCGTTATTTTTGCAATAAATATATTTATTAAAATTTTTAATTATGACTAGAAATATCCTATTAAGATCAATAGTCTTAGGTCTTATTCTTCTTATAACTCTTAATGTTTCAGCTCAAAATAAATATTGGGTTTTTCTTTCCGATAAAAACAATGTGGAATTTAATCCTTACGAATACTTTGACCAAAAAGCAATAGAGCGAAGAATTGACCAAGGATTACCAATTTATGATATTACAGATATGCCTTTAAACAAAGGCTACGTAACACAAATTGAAGAGATTGCAAATGATGTTAATTTTCAAAGTAGATGGTTTAATGCACTCTCTATTGTTATTTCAACAGAAGAGCAGAAAAATGAAATTCTCAAACTACCTTTTGTCAAAAAAATCACAAAATCAGAAACTTATTCTTTGATTTTTGCCACTTATTCAAACGAAATAGATGATGAGGTTGATAAAGATAAGGAAATGATGCATATGAAACAAACCGAAAGAATGGGAGGGAAATTATTTGAGAAGAATAATATCAGAGGAAAAGGAATTCGAATAGCAGTATTTGACGGTGGTTTTCCTCAGGTTGACGAACATCCTGCATTTGAACATTTAAGAGAAAATAAACAAATCATAAAAACTTATGATTTTACCAAAAAGGAAGAAAATGTTTATCATGGACATAAGCATGGAAGAATGACACTTGCTTGCATTGGAGGTATTTACAAAGGTGTGAAAATAGGACTTGCTACTGAAGCGGAATATTTACTTGCCAGGACAGAAATTAATACAGAACCATTTTCAGAAGAAGAAAACTGGCTTGCAGCAGCAGAATGGGCAGATAAAAACGGAGCAAATATTATTAGTAGCTCCCTTGGTTATGGGAAAAATAGGTATTTCACAAGCAACATGAACGGTAAAAACAGCCTCGTTGTAAAAGCAGCAAATATGGCTGCAAGAAAAGGAATTCTTGTTGTTAATTCCGCAGGAAATGAAGCTACTAAAAGTTGGAAAGCTATCATCACTCCCGCTGATGGAGATAGTGTTTTGACAGTTGGAGGAATAGACCCTAAAACGGATTATCATATTAGTTTTAGTTCCTATGGACCAACAGCCGACAAGAGATTAAAACCAAACGTTTCTGCTTACGGACATGTTGTTACAGCAGGAAAAGAAGAGTTAACAACTGTTGACGGAACATCTTTTTCTTGTCCTCTTACTGCCGGTTTTGCAGCTTGTGCATGGCAAACAAAAAAAGATTTTTCCAACATGGAACTTTTTAAAGAAATTGAAAAATCAGGACACTTGTTCCCTTATTTCGATTATGCTCACGGCTATGGAATTCCACAAGCGAAGCATTTTGTTAGCAAAATAGATAATCCACCAAAGCAAACTTTTGAATTCAAAAAAGATGAAGAATCATTAAAGGTTATTGTTTTACCAAATGTTGTTAATCAAACTGAATGGTTAGTTGCAAACACACTATTGTTTTATCAAATTATTGATACAGAAGGAATGATAAAAAAATATTTTGTAGTAAAAGTTGAACAAAATGAAGCATTGGAATTAAAACTAAAAGATTTCTCTCCAAACGAAAAAATAAAAGTTCATTTCAGAGGTTACACAAAATCAATTACCTTTTAAATTCAATAAAATAAAAAAAATGAAAAACATTATAATTTTAATAATAATTGCCTTTTTTACACTAAGCACACAAGCTCAAATTGTACTCTTTGAAAGAGAAACTGATGATTTTAGCGATGATGGTAAAAATGGTCCTAATCTTAGTAATTTTTCACATGCATATATGGGTTATGGAATTTTGCTCGGGACAATACAAGAAGGGGCAGACATAAGAATCCCCCATTCACAATACTTTCAAATAGGTTATAGATATAAAAAAAAGCTGTTCCAATACTTATCTCTTGGAACTGATATTCAATACAGAACAAATTATTTTTCATTAAAACAAAATAATACTAAAACATTAGTTGATACTGTTTTACACAAAAAGGAAAAATTAATCTTTAAACAAATTGAACTAAGTGGATTCCTAAGATTTAACTTTAGCAAAAGACGAGGAAATTTTATAGGCAATTATCTTGACATAGGTGCTGGCGAAAGTTGGACAATGAAATTAAGCCATAAAACAATTGATAAAACCAACAATTTAAAAACAAAGATTGAAGTAAATGGCTTTGAATATTATGAAGCATTTAACAATTATGTTTTTGCAAGAATCGGATTTAACAGATACGTAGTAACAGGCACCTACAGACTTTCAAATTTGTTCAAGCCAAACAGCAATTACCCCGAATTACCTGAATTTTCAGTAGGAGTTGAAATAGGGTTGTTTTAAATATTCCGATCATGACAAAAATTAAACTTTTAAAAGCTAGTCCATTTTACAATGTTTTCATGGATGACTTGTATCTAAAAAATCCAGGATTATCAGAAAAAGACTTCCAAACCCAGTATAAAATTATCATGGATTCCGCATTTTGGGAAGCTGATTTTTATAAAAAAAACCTTGAAAGAACAGGAAGATTTGAAGTAATGGATGTTGTGATGAATGCAAGTCATTTACAAAAACAATGGGCTAAAGAACACAATGTCAAATATTCTCAAAGCACTTGGATTCAGGATATCCTTGAAGCTCAAATTACCGAATTTAAACCTGATATTTTTTTTGCACAAGATTTTCCTCTAATTGAAGCTGAATTTAAAAAAAGAATTAAAAAGAAATATCCATTTGTAAAGTTGATACTTGCATGGGATGGTATCGTGCATAAAAGTTTATCAAAATTTGCTGAAAGTGATGTGATTATGACACCGGCAACTTTTATTACAGATTATTACACTAAAAGAAACATTAATGCCTTTACACTACCATTTGGTTTTGAAAAATCAATTCTGGACAAAATTAAACTAAACAGAAATAAATATGATACTTCATTTGTTGGAGGAGTTAGTTTATTTAAAAACGCACATTATTCAAGATTAAAACTGCTTAATCATTTGTCAAGAAATACAGATATTGAGCTTTTCCTATCAGGACTTTCAGGCTGGAAAATGTTTCTTGTTTCAGCTTTTCAAACATTCAAGCAAGGGAAAATTAAGGAATTTATTACAGCTATGAACTTGCAAAAAAATAACAAAGGATCATTATTTGGGATTGATATGTACCAAGCATTAGCAGATTCAAAAATTACTATTAATTCGCATATTGACCGTGCAGGAAAACACGCTGCAAATATTCGTCTTTTTGAAGCAACAGGAACAGGAACTTGTCTTTTAACAGACTGGAAAGAAAATCTATCGGATTATTTTGAAATAGATAAGGAAGTTGTTGCATACAAATCACCTGAAGATTGTGCTGAAAAAATAAAATGGTTACTTAAGAATGAAGATGAAAGAATAAAAATTGCAAAAGCAGGACAAAAGAAAACCCTTGAAAAATATAGTTTTGAAAATCGAATGAAAATATTTGAAGAAAAAATATCAAAATATTTATAATTAAAAATGGAAACTCAAGAATTGACTACTCCACTAATATCAATAATTACAGTTGTTTACAATGGTGCAACCGTTCTTGAAAAAACGATTAGTAGTGTCTCTAATTTAGATTATCCCAATATTGAATACATAATAATTGATGGAAAATCAACAGATGGAACTATTGATTTAATTAAAAAATATGACAATAAAATATCTCAATGGATAAGCGAAACTGATAAGGGA
The DNA here is from genome assembly GCA_034723125.1 of Bacteroidota bacterium. NCBI lineage: Bacteria > Pseudomonadati > Bacteroidota > Bacteroidota bacterium. Next base: position 4,171 of record JAYEOP010000515.1, read on the forward strand.
CTTTACGATGCAATGAACAAAGGGTTAAAAATTGCTTCCGGAAAATATATTTGGTTTTTAAATGCAGGAGATACTGTGAACAGCAAAAATTCAATTGATATTTTAAAAACTAAAGTTGATGCAGATATTTATTATAGTGATACAAAAGTAGTTGATATAAAAGGGGATGAGATAGGAATGTTAAGTGAACTTACTCATAATGATGCACCAAAAGACTTAAAATGGCAAAGCATGAAAAGAGGTATGGTTGTTTGCCACCAATCATTTATTGTTAAAAAAAATATAGCTACGTTTTTTGATATTAATTATAAATTTAGTTCTGATATCGATTGGGTTATTAAATGTTTGAAAAATGCCGAGAAAGTAATTTATTCAAATCAGCCTTTTGCAAATTTTCTTAAAGGAGGAGTTTCAAAAGCTAATTTAAAAGAATCAATGAAAGAACGCTATTCTATTTTAAAAAAACATTTCGGTTTTATCCCCAATTTAACAAACCATTTTTTTATGGCATTGAGGTATCTAATTAAAGGAAGAAAAAGCAAACTTAACATTTAACTTTTCATTTTAAAATGAACTATTTGGTAATATCAGAAAAACAACTAATTTTGACCAATTAATAATTGTTCATTTGTAATAACAATAAAAAGTTTTTTAACAATGAAAAAAATAAATTTTGCAATAGTTGGCTGTGGAAGAATCAGCCATCGACATGCAGAACATGCTCAAAAATATGGTAATATCAAGGCAGTTTGTGACATAAAAAAAAATAGAGCAAATGAGCTGGGTAAAAAATATTCTTCAAATATTTATTATGACATTGATGAACTTTTTGAAAAAGAAAACGATATTGATGTCGTAGCTGTATGCACACCAAATGGCTTACATGCAGAACATACAATAAAATCACTAAAGGCAGGAAATCATGTTTTATGTGAAAAACCAATGGCTATAAATGTTCATGATTGTGGTTGCATGATTCAGGAAGCCGAAAAAGCTAACAAAAGATTGTTTATCGTTAAACAAAATCGTTTTAACCCACCAATAAAAGCGTTAAAAGAACTTATTGATCAAAAAAAGTTAGGCAAAATCTTCAATGTTCAACTAAATTGTTTTTGGAATAGAAATTCTGAATATTATTCAGATTCTGATTGGAAAGGTTCAAAAGAACTTGATGGTGGTATTTTATTCACACAATTCAGCCATTTTATTGATCTTTTATATTGGATGATAGGTGATATTAAAGAAGCTATTTCATATTCGGATAATTTTAAACACAAAGAAACTATTGAATTTGAAGATACTGGAGTTGTAATCTTAAAATTTTTTAATGGTGTTTTAGGAACAGTGAATTATACTATAAATAGCTGTACAAAAAACATGGAAGGTTCTATAACAATATTTGCAGAAAATGGAACAATCAAAATTGGAGGGCAGTATCTTAACGAATTAGAATATCAGGACATTAATGGGCAAGAAATTAAAGACCTACCGCAAGGAAATCCGCCAAATAATTATGGAAAATACGTTGGCTCAATGTCAAATCATGATATGGTTTATAAAAACATTAATGATGTATTAAAAAATGGTGGAGTTATTTCAACAAATGGTTTTGAGGGATTAAAAACTGTGGAAATAATTGATAAGATTTATTCAAGTGCAAGAAAAAACAGCTAATGGAACCAGAGAAAGTACAAATTGGAATAAGAAATGTTGAGTTTGGAAAAAATGTAAAAGTTGTTGAACCAAGTAATTTATATGGCTGCAAAATAGGTGATAATACCTTTATTGGTCCTTTTGTTGAAATACAAAAAGATGTTGAAATAGGTAATAATTGTAAAATTCAATCACATAGTTTTATTTGCGAATTGGTTTCCATTGGTAATAATTGTTTTATTTCTCATGGAGCAATGTTTATAAATGATACTTTCACAACAGGCAAGCCTGCAGGAGGAAATAAAAAACTTTGGAAGCACACAAAAATTGGAAATAATGTTTCAATTGGTACAAATGCAACAATTTTACCTGTTAATATTTGCAACGATGTGGTAATAGGTGCAGGAAGTGTTGTAACAAAAAATATTCTTGAGCCAGGTATTTACATTGGCAATCCTGCAAGAAAACTAACAAATAAATGAAAATAAAATTTTTAGATTTAAAAGCACAATATCAATCAATAAAACGTGAAATTGATAAAGCAATTCAAAATGTAATTGAAGATACAGCATTTGTAAAAGGCAAATATGTTGAAGAATTTGAAACAAACTTTGCTAAAGCAATTGGCATAAAACACTGTGTTGGTGTTGGCAACGGAACAGATGCAATTACAATAGCATTAAAATCATTGGGAATTGAAAAAAATGACGAAGTAATAACTGCTGCAAATTCCTTTGTTGCAACATCGGAAGCTATAACAAATGCCGGAGCAAAAGTAAGTTTTGTTGATTGCCAACCTGATACTTACACAATTGACACATCAAAAATTGAAGAAAAAATAACAACTGATACAAAAGCAATTATTCCTGTTCATTTATATGGTCAACCTGCCGAAATGGATGAAATATTAACAATAGCAAAAAAACATAATTTATTTGTTATTGAGGATTGTGCACAAGCACATCTTGCTGAATATAAAGGCAAAAGAGTTGGCTCTTTTGGCAATATTTCAACATTTAGTTTCTATCCCGGAAAAAATCTTGGAGCCTACGGAGATGCAGGAGCAATTGTAACTAATAATGATAAATTGGAAGAAAAAGCAAGAATGTTTGCAAATCATGGACGTATTGCAAAATATGATCATGAGTTTGAAGGATACAATAGCCGCATGGATGGAATTCAAGGAGCAGTTCTAAATGTGAAACTAAAATATTTGGAGCAATGGACTAATGCAAGAAGAAAAGTAGTTAGTCAATACAATGAATTATTAAAAGAAAACAAAAACATAATTACACCTTTTGAAGCTGAATACAAAAAAGCCGTTTATCATCTTTACGTGATTAGAACAACAAAACGTGATGAATTACAATCGTTTTTAAAGGAAAATGATATTGCCTCAGGTATTCATTACCCTATAGCTTTACCCAATTTAACTGCATATAAATATCTAAATTATTCTCAAAACGATTTCCCTATTGCCACAAAATATCAGAATGAAATATTGAGCTTGCCTGTTTATCCTGAAATGACAAATGAAATGATTGAATATATTGTTAAAACTATCAATAAATTTTATTCCTAAGAATATTTTTTACAACAAAATAATTTATATACCGATTACATTTGACATAATGATAACTCAATTATTGAAAACAATTTGGTAAAATTTTTTTAAGCTCCATTTTATTTGTATATTTGTTGTTTATATTTATGTGATGAATATTTTGATTATTATTACTTATATAAAAAAATAATGTGATGTTAAAAAATAAATTACCTCTCTTTTTTTTAGTCTTTTTTTTTATGTATTTCAATTCTGCATTTGCAATAAAAAGACCAATACAGAACTCCACATTTATTGAAAATAAAGGACAAATTATTGATCAATTTGGTAAAAACAGAAATGATATTAAATATCTACTTTCAAGTAATAGTTTCTCAGTTCATTTAAAAACAAATAGTTTTAGTTATGAATTTCAAAAAAAAATAAATAATGGAAGTTCAAATGATATAAAAAAGACTTCTTATGAATATCATAGGATAGACATAGAATTGTTAAACTGCAATGTTCAACCTGAGATTATTCCTGTTGGAAAAAATAAAGAATATTTTAATTATTATAATGTTGAATCAAAGCCAAATGGTATTACACATGTAAATACTTATAAAAAAATAATTTATAAAAACATCTATCCAAATATTGATTTGATGTTTTATTCAAAACATGAAAATGACAATTATATTTTCAAATATGATTTCATAATTCATCATGGAGGAGATATTAATTTGATAAAAGTCAAATACAATGGAATGGATAATATTTCTTTAGATGACTCATCCAACTTAGAAATAAAAACTCGTTTTGGAATTATTCAAGAACAAATTCCAATATGCTATACTGAAAGTAATGAAACCATTAATATAAAATTCAGCCTTAGCAAAAATATTGTTTCATATAAAAGTAAAAAAAACATTTATTTACAAACCTTATACATTGACCCAATTGTAAAAAGAGTTTGGGGAACTTATTTCGGTGGAAGTAGAAATGATGTAACCTCGGGTCTTGCAGTAGATAGTAATTCAAATGCAATAATTTGCGGAACAACAATATCATCAAGTAATATAGCAACATCAGGCAGTCATCAAGATACCTTTGGAGGATTTAGAGATGCTTTTGTAGCAAAATTTGACTCAACAGGTACACTATTATGGGCAACATATATTGGAGGAATTTATGAAGACAGAGCTTATGATATCACAACAGATTATGATGATGACATTTACATGACAGGATGGAGCTTAAGTTCAACCAATATTGCAAGTAATGGGGCTTATCAATCAAGTTTAGCAGGAGGAAGAGATGCTTTTATTATAAAATTATACTCCAACGGAACAAGAGCTTGGGGAACATACTTAGGAGGTAATAGTTTTGATGAAGGTGCAGGAATAATGTCTGACTTATCCAAAAATATTTTCGTAGTAGGTTGGACAGAAAGCACTTCAAATCTTGCTACTTCCGGAGCATATCAAACAACTTATGGTGGAGGTTCTAAGGATGCTTTTATATCCAAATCCGATTCATCGGGAAATTTAATATGGTGTACATATTATGGAGGAAATGATTATGAGCGTGCCAGAAAAACTTGTATTGATGATAGTAATAATCTTTTTATTGTCGGACAAACAGGCAGTTCTTCAAGCATTACCACTTCAGGTTCTCACCAGCCTATTTATGGTGGAGGATCAAATGATGCTTTTATTCTAAAGTTTTCCACTAACGGTAACAGACTTTGGGGCACTTACTATGGAGGAATTAGTGATGATAAAGGATATCAAATCACTTTATTAGGAAATTATTTTTATATTGTAGGTTTTACATCAAGTTCAAACAATATTGCAACCTCAGGAACTCATCAGCCATCCCTTTCAGGAGGTTTTGATGGCTTTATTGCAAAATTTGACCTTCTGGGAAATCGTAGCTGGGGAACATATTACGGTGGCACTAATGATGATTTAGCAAGAGCAATTATTATCAATCAAAATGCTAGCATAATAATAAGTGGTCAAACAAAAAGCACTTCAAATATTGCTACAAACGGAAGTCATCAAACTACAATAGGAAGTTATTACGATGGGTTTTTAGCAAAATTCAATAATAATGGCACTCAAATTTGGGGGACATATTATGGTGGAAATGGAGATGATTACTTTGCACGAAAAATGGCATTGGATCCAGAGTTCTATATCTATACTACAGGAGTTACTGAAAGCACCTCAAACATCGCCACATCAGGTACTCATCAAACAACTTATGGAGGAGGTACAGATGCTATGGTTATTAGATTTTGTGACCAGCCAATAATCATCAGAAATCCAGGAGATCGTTCAAAATGCGAAAATGATTCTGTTGAATTTCATGTTACACTTGATGGATCAGGTGCAAAATATTATTGGTATAAAAATGGAAATTTAATATCAGGTGAAAATGACAGTGTCTTATCTATAATGAATCTTCAAATTTCTGATTCGGGAAATTATTTTTGTATTATTAGAAGTCAATGCTTAAATGGAAGTGATACCTCTTTCATAGCTCATTTATCTGTTTATCCCACTCCAAATATTAACCTTGGAAATGATACAACTATTTACAGTTCTCAATACTTATTAAACGCTTCTTATTCCGGTGCTTCATATTTATGGCAAGACAATTCTACCGATTCAACTTTTCTTGTAACACAAAGCGGAACATATTGGGTTAAAGCTTCAATACAAAACTGCCATACTTTTGATACAATTAATATCTCTATGCTTATTCCACAATTTACACCCTACCCTTGCCAAGACTATGTATGGGCAATTCCTGCTTTTAGCAATGGTGACGAAATAGCAAGAAGATTAATAATGGACACATTGGGAAATAGCTATATTACAGGTTATTGCGATGGGAGTACATTGAAATTAGGGAAATACAGTTTGACTTCCAAAGGACAAGACGATGCTTTTATTGCTAAAATTAACAAAAAAGGAATTGTAATTTGGGCTAAAAGATTTGGTGGGTCAACTAATGACCTAGGAAAAGCATTAGCTTTTGATACTTTAGGAAATATTTATTTCTTTGGTTCTTTTTACAGTAACTCAATATCCTTTGGTTCAACAACTTTATCAAACAATGGATCCGAAGATTTATTTCTGGTAAAATTAGACACACACGGAAGCATTATCTGGGCTAAAAGCTTTGGTGGTTCTTTAGAAGAAGATGCTTATGGTGTATCAGTTGACCAATTCAATAACGTTTATATCGCAGGGCGTTTTATCAGTTCAACTATTACATTCGGAACACAAACAGTTACGAAATCAGGGCTTGGTGATTTGTTTTTTGTAAAGCTAAATTCCTCGGGTAATACAATTTGGGTTAATCATATTGGTACTAATGATGATGACAGAGCAATCTATGTTCTTCACGATAATAATGGTGATATTTATATTTCAGGACGTTTTGAAAGTACTTCATTAACATTTGGTAGTACTACATTAACAAATTACGGACCTCAGGGAACTACAGATTTTTATCTTGCTAAATACAACAATTCAGGACAATTTGCATGGGTTGTTCAAGCAGGAGGTAATGATAATGACGGATTATTTGGAGCTGATATTGACCAGTATGGAAATATTTATGTTACAGGACAATATTCAAGTTCTACTATGACATTTAAATCAACTAATTCAGCAACTGCATCTATTTCAAACAATGGAGGAAGAGATGTTTTTATGGCGAAATATGATTCTACAGGTAAAATTAGCTGGGCAAAAAGTATTGGTGGCAGTTTAGATGAAAGAGGAACTTCAATTAGTGTTAATGATATTGGCAGTTTATATTTAACAGGTTATTTTAAAAGCAACTCTGTTTCTTTTGATTCGGAAACTCTAACAAACAAAGGTGGTTCGGATGCTTTTATAACTAAGTACGATTATAGCGGAAATGTTATTTGGGCAAAAAATATTGCAGGAACAGGAGATGAAGAAGGTCGAAGCATTAAATCAGACAATAAGGGAAACTTAACATTAACAGGCTGGTATTCCAGTCAGCTACTTGAATTTAATGACAGTATTAGTTTAAATAATTATATAAATAATGATGTTTTTATTGCCAGAATAGAGCCTGTTGTTATTACATCTTTTACACAAACAAATCTGGATTGTGAAAGTGATAGTTCTGCAAGCATTGACCTTACAATAGATTGCGGGGTTCCTCCATTTTCTTATCATTGGTCAACAGGAGATACCACAGAAGACCTTTCTAATTTACCTGCAGGAAAATATTCTGTAACAGTTACAGATTCAATGGGGCTTAAAGGATATGAACAAATTACAATTAATTACATTGAAAAGCCACTTGATATCGGAGAGTCAAAACTACTTTTTTCACTTAACGATGATTTAATAGCATATTATCCTTTTGATGGAAATACAAATGACCAAAGTGGAAATAATCATAATGCAACAAATCATGGTGCTACTTTAACAAACGGAATTTGTGGGCAAGCATATAGTTTTGATGGCAACAATGATTACATTGAGACATCCTATCATCCGGATTTTACACCGGAAAAACAAAGCTGGACATTATCCGCTTGGGTAAAAGTACCTTCCTCAAGTGTAGGTTCTAAAAAAATTATTGAGTGGTATCGTTGTGGAGTTACAAACTGTACAAATCAAGATTACGCAGGCTATCAAATACGATTTGATCCATCAAATAAAATAGATTTTAGATTAAGAAATAATACAACAACTACAGTAGAAAAAATTACTTCATCTATTTCTTATGCAGATAACAAATGGCACTTGGTTACAGGAATTTACGATCAAGAAGCCGATAGTATCTGGCTGTATGTTGACAAATGCCTTGTTGGTTCAAAAAAAATAGCAGACCTAACAATTTCAGATGGCGGAAATCAAATCCCTCTTGAAATAGGAAGGCAATATAGCACAACCAATTCTAAATCATATTTTGAGGGACTTATTGATGAGGCAAGAATCTATAACAAAGCTTTAAAGCCTTATGAAGTACGCTCCTTGTATCACAAATGTAAACCTCTTGGAATTGATGTTATTCATGCATTAGGATGTTCTGTTGATTCTTCAAAAATTACTTTATTTAATCCTGAATACAACGTTAGCTACCAATTAGTTTATGAAACAGATTCTTCTCAAGTTTCTACTTCTAAAAGAGGATTATGCCTTGACAGTCTCTTGCTTTTTACAGGTGCTCAGTTCGATACATTGGATATAAAAATTATTGCTACTCACGTAATTTCCGGATGTACTAAAATACTTGATACAACAATAATCAATCATTTTTCACCCTCACCTATTGGTGATTTTTCTGTAAACGATTCATCTCAATGTTTTAATAATAATTACTTTTACTTTACAAATAACTCAAGTATTTCCTCCGGAAATTTATCATACTTCTGGGATTTAGGAAATGGTACAAATGCGTATTCAAAAGATACAAATTATAGCTATCAGGATACAGGTAAATATATTGTTAAACTAATTTGTGTTTCAGACCATAACTGTAGCGATACAATTACAAAAGTAATTTCTATATACCCCGACCCTGATGTTAGCTTTAACATCAATGACAGTTCTCAATGCTTAGATAACAACAACTTTATTTTTACAACAACATCAGACACAAGCGGAATATCTTTTAAATGGTTTTTTAGCGATGGTATTACAAGTAACACATTAAATTTAACACGCAAATTTTCTAAAACAGGAACATATCAGGCAAAACTTATTGCTACGTCAAATTTTGCTTGCAAAGATTCTTTAACAAAAACATTTATAATTTCGGATGCACCACCGCCAGATTTTTCAATTAATGATACTTCTCAATGCCTTTATGGCAATGATTTTATTTTTGCAAATAATACAGATACATCATCAGGAAATTTATCTTTTATCTGGCGATATGACGATGGAACAAATGCTTATTCAAAAGATGGGAAACATTCATACGGGAGCATAGGAGGATATTTTGTTGAATTGGTTGTTATTGATAAAAACGGATGCAGAGATTCTATTACAAAAGCAATTAAAGTTCATCAAGGATCAATTGCTGATTTTGATACAATAATTGATAAGTGCTCAATGTCTGTTCAACTTGTAAATAAATCAATTGATGCAAGTACGTACTATTGGTCTTTTGGAGATGGGAATTCCAGCGAGGAAGAAAATCCTCTGCATCAATATTCGGAAGGTGGTGAATATGAAATATTCTTATTTACGGATAAAAATATAAGGTGTTCGGATACTACTTCAGTATTAATAAAAGTAAAAAATATCAACAACAATATTTTTATTCCAAATGTGTTTACGCCAAACAATGATGGTTTGAATGATAAATTCAAAATGTCAAGTATTGAATACGAATGCTTCCCATACACCTTGATGATATTTAATCGTTGGGGACAAAAAATTTATGATTCAAAAGATAGTATTGGAATACCTATTTGGGATGGAACATACAAAGGCAAACTTATTTCGGAAGGTGTTTATTACTATATTTTAATTGGAAATAATTTTAAAAGAAGTGGAACTGTAACTTTGATTCGTTAATCAGATTTTTCAGCATAAACAAAAACGTTTGTAGCGAGAAAAGGATTTTTTGTTAACTGTCCTTTAAATACTGTTTTTAGCATAAAATTCTTGAATTTACTTTCTTTTAAAACATCCAATGGTGCAGTCATTAGTTTAGCCTCTTTCACTTCAAAACCTGAATCTTTTAAAAGATTAACTATTCTTTTTTTTGTATAAATTCTTGCATTTGACCAACGTTCATGCAAAGGCTTTGGCAACCATGAAAAAAATGGAACTCTGTTCCACGATAAAAGCGGGAGCTTCGCTCCGTGAGTTTCAAATATCCACCATTTATGAGGAACTGTAATTGCAATTTTACCACCGGGCTTTAGCATGTCAAATAGTTTTTTTACGCTTTCTTCTTTTTTTAAATGCTCTATAACTTCAAAGCAAACTAATCTGTCAAATTTGAGATTAGTTTTTTCATCTTCAACATTCATTAAAATTATTTCACAATTATCGCAATTTCTTTCTTTCTTTATTTCTTCAAAAAGCTTTTTGTTTTCCTCAAAGATGTCAATGCCATAGCATTTATTAAAATACTCGGAAAGAAGAAAAACAGTATTTCCATTTCCGCAACCTACGTCAACAAGAGTTTTTTCTTTATCAAAAAATCCCGGAATTTGCTTAAGCAAATCAACTCTCGTTTTGACAAATAGGTCATTAAAATCAGCAGGTAAACCGATGTAATGACCTTCTTTAAATCTGTTTTTATCAACCTTTGACATCTGTATTTTTACTTATTTCCCTCTTTAATTTCCTCAACTTTGGATTTTATAAAATAATCTTTTTGGTAATAAAAAATTGAAGCAATCACAAGTAAGACTAAAATAATTGAACTTGTAAGAGAAATTTTACTGCCAATAAAATATGATTTCGGTTCAAACTTAAATTCAATATTATGTTTTCCTGCTGGAACTTTCATAGCTCGCAAAATATAATTTGCTCTAAAATGATTAACTAATTTACCATCAATATATGCGTTCCAACCTTTAGAATAATATATTTCAGAAAATACAGCAATTTGGTCAGTACTTGAATTTGATTGATAGTTTAGATGATTCGGATGATATTCTGTAAGAACAATTGAGGCTAAATCATTCTTTTTGAAAATAAAACCTTCAAACTGATTTGCAAATTTCTCATCAACAATAGCTGTTTTATCAGGGTCAAATCCCTTCATAGCATTTATTTCTTGGTCAGGGTTTTTAGCAAGTTTTATTTCTTCAATAAACCAAGCATTTCCAAGGTGATTTTTATTAAATATTATTCCTCTTTGCTCGGCTGAAGCAATAAAATATTTTGTGTTAAGCATATTATAAACAGGGATTTTTGCAGGGTCAATTTGTTTTCCTTCTCTCAAATCACTAATAAGAGCTTGTAATTCAGGTGTTAAGTGATGTTCAATCATATCCTGATATCTTGCCAATTTTGCTCCGTGATATCCACCGATAAATTTATGATAGTAAGCAGGTGAAGCATCATTCCATGGATTAACAGTTAAATCCATTACCCTATAATTAATATCTGGGTCTTGCAAAATAGCTTGGTCGGAAGCACGCATAGCAACCACTTCCTGATTCCTTCTTTGTTTTCTATGAAAATCATCTTTGTTAAAATATCTACTACCAACACCTACAAGATCTATCAAAATTACTAACCCAACAATTGCATAAAAATATTTAATTTTTAATTTTTCAGTGTAGTACAAATAAATAGAACCCGCAACGAGAAGAATAAAAATTAACGACCTAAGAGAATCTATTCTTAACATTCTTGCTCTATCTTGTTTCAAAACATCTACAAGCCAAGCATTATCACCTTGTGCTAATTGTTGATCGGCAACTCCTGAAAATGAAAATAATGAACCGCCAAAAAGAATAAAAACAAGTAAAATGCTTCCTACACCATAAAGCGAATATTTTAATGCCTTTTTAAATTCCATTAAAGGTACATCCTTTTTAACAATCTTTTCTAAGGTAAGCATTGATAATATCGGAACTGATAATGAAACAATTAACAGCAATGTCATTGGAACCCTGAATTTATTATACAAAGGAAAATATTTAAAAAACAAATCTGTGAGTACAGGAAAATTCTCTCCCATCGCTAAAAACAAAGCCAAAATAGCAGTTGCAAAAAGCCACCATTTTTTTCTGTCTTTAACAATGAACATTCCAAGTACAAACAAAAATATAATTACTGAGCCAATATAAATTGGACCTGAAGTGGAACGCATAGCTCCCCAATAAGTAGGCATTGATTTTATATAAGTTCTTGCTTGTTGCTGGCTTACACCTTTATTTACAAGTTCTTTAAATGTATGAGAACTTTCACTCAAAGCTTGAGCAGACGCACCACCTGAAAATCCCGGAACTAACAAAGTAAATGATTCTAAAGTACCGTAACTCCAACTTAAGGCGTAATCTTTTTCAAGTCCTTCACCATCTTTTTGTTTTTCTTTCAGGTCTGAGCCACCACGCATTGTAAGTTTTGAATATTCCTGTGTTGTCCACAAAGAAGTAATATTTACAGAAATAGCTAAAATCAACCCAATCAACATAGCTACAGATGCTTTGAAAAAATCCGGAAGTTGTTTTTCTTTAAATGCTCTTACAAAATCAACAATCAATAAAATCATAATCATTATAAAAAGATAGTAGGTTATCTGTAAGTGATTAGCTCTAATTTCCAAGGCTAATGCAATAGCCGTTATTATTAATCCGAGCAGATATTTTTTGCGTAAAGCGAGAATTATTCCACTAAGTACTAAAGGAGCAAAACCGACAGCAAGTCCTTTGGTAATATGTCCTGCTTCAATATTTATTAAATTATAGGAAGAAAAAGCAAATGCTACCCCCCCAATAAAAGCAAGCTCAGGACGTATTCGTAAAACCAACATAAAAATGTAGAAACAAATAAAATAGATAAAGAAACTACCGAATGGAGCAGGTAAAAACTTCAACTTTATAAAACGCATCAAATGAGTTGAAATATTATTAGGATACCTCATCCAAATTTGATAAGTAGGCATTCCGCCAAAAATGGAATTTGTCCACAAAATTGGTCCATCTGTTTTTTTTCCATAATCTGTAATTTCACTTTGCATACTTTTAGCCATTACAATATCGTGTTGTTTCAATACCTTACCTTCCATTGCCGGTGAAAAATAAAAAGCCATTATCACAAAAAAAGCAAGAATTGCTATAATATGCGGCACAAAATTTTTAAGGTTTATTTTTTCTTTCATAATAAATGTTGTCAATTAATTTTTAAATAAATACACAAACAAATGATTTATTAAATTTGTTTTGCGGGGTCAAAATTACTATAATTGTATCAAAAAATTAATATCAAAATGATAACAGTAATAAAGAAATATCTAAATATTTTATTAAAAGGCATTGGAATGGGTGCGGCAAATGTTATCCCCGGTGTTTCGGGTGGAACAATAGCCTTACTTACAGGGATTTTTGAAAGACTTATAAATGCAATAAAATCATTTAATCTAAAAGCTTTCAAATTATTTTTTACAGGAAAATGGAAAGATTTCGCAGAACATACTGATTTCAAATTTTTAGTTTCAGTTTTTGTAGGTATCGCTATTGCAATATTAACTCTTGCTAAATTGTTGGAATATCTTTTTGAAAACTACCCTGTTCTTGTTTGGGCATTTTTCTTCGGATTAATATTAGCCTCCGTTTATTTTATAGGTAAAAGAATTTCAAAATGGTCGTGGCAGGTAATAGTCATTTTTATTTTAGGTGTGGCTTTAGCAATTTCAATATCAGTTTTAAAACCATCAAAAGAAAATGACTCTGTAATTTATTTGTTAATCAGTGGTGCAGTAGCTGCTTGTAGCATGATACTCCCTGGATTATCAGGCTCTTTTATACTTTTACTAATGGGCAATTATCAACTTGTAATGATAGACTCAATAAATAATCTTGATTTTAAAATATTAATTCCTGTAGTAGTTGGAGCCGGAGTTGGACTTCTCGCATTTTCATACATTCTTTCATGGATTTTTAAAAAATACAAAGACCAAACCCTTGCTATTTTAACAGGTTTTATACTTGGATCATTAAGCATTCTTTGGCCTTGGAAACAAACTATAGAAACTTATATCGACAGACACGAAGTTATAAAACCTTTGGTTCAAAAGAATATTTTACCAAATGCTTATGCAGAAATTACAGGCGAAAGTTCTTATCTTTTCTTTGCTATTGTTTTAATGATTGTTGGATTTGCAGTTATTTGGATTATGGAAAAATCTGCTGAAAAAATTATTGATGAATAATTTCAATAACAACTAACAAACAAAATAATTAACTTAAAATGAAAATATTTGGACTAATAGGCTATCCTTTAGAACATTCATATTCAAAAAAGTATTTTACACGAAAATTTTCCAAAGAAGAAATAAACAATGTTATTTACAATGAATTTCCAATCAAAGATATTAGAGAACTTAGATCTTTAGTAAATCAATATCCTGAACTACAAGGACTTAATGTTACAATTCCTTTTAAAGAAAAAGTTATCCCCTATCTTGATAAAATTGACCATGTTGCAAAAATAATTGGGTCGGTAAATACTATTCAAATTGACAGAACAAATAACAAACCCCAACTAACCGGATACAATACGGATTTTTTTGGTTTTGAAAAATCCCTTTTACAATTAATTAAAAAAGAAAAGCCCCAAAAAACCCTGATATTCGGAAGCGGAGGGAGTTCAAAAACAGCACAATTTATTTTAAACAAATTTGAAATTGAGTTTCAAATTGTTTCACGCAAGGCGGGCGACAACCAACTTTCCTATGAGGATGTTGACAAAGAAATAATTGATTCTCATAAATTAATAATTAACACAACTCCTTTAGGGATGTATCCTAATATTTCTTCATTTCCTAAAATTGCATACGAGTATCTTACAAACAGCCATTTTTTATTTGACTTTATTTACAATCCATCTGAAACGACTTTTTTAAAAAAAGGAAAAGAAAAAGGAGCAAAAGTTCAAAACGGATTAAAAATGCTCTACCTACAAGCAGAAAAATCATGGGAAATTTGGAATAAGGATGAGGAATGAGAGGTGAGGGGTGAGAGGTGAGGGGTGAGAGGTGAGAGATGAGAAGTGAGAGGTTAGTTAATTACCGATTTTCACTTTTTTAATAAACCTAATTTAAGTTATATTGTAGCGAAAATATCGAATAATGAACAAGGAATTATGAATAATGAAATTTGTTGATTACAAAAACTGCTCAGCGTCATCTTTTTACTTCAAAATTCTTTATTCCTTGTTTCGCAACCGCTAAAGCTACAGCGAACGTGGTCAGTATTCATTATTAATAAATACGACACAATTAAATTTTTAGGATAATTTTATGAGATATTAAAAACTGCGAATCTGTCTTTGGCAGATGTAGTCTTACTTCTATTACACTTAGCATGTCTTCGACAGACAAAGTCTGTGGCTTTTATATTCTGCAAATAATTTCAAAAAAGCAAATACACAAATCAACACATCATCAATAAAAAAATTACCTTAACAAATGAACTTTACCATCAAATACTTTATCTCCTTCTGAAAAGAGTTTTACTTGTACAATCCAATAATATAATTCATTCTCACACAAGCTACCTTTATATTTTCCATCCCATCCTACCTCAGGATTTGTTGATTCAAAAATTCTTTCACCCCATCTGTCAAACACAACAAAACGATATTCTTTTGCCGAATAACCATACATTTTTGGAATAAAAATATCATTCAAACCATCATTATTTGAAGGGGTAAAAGCAGTAGGAACATATATTTCGCCCTGGCTATCAATACGAATTATGCTCATTCTTGTTAAAGTATCTTTGCATCCTTTATCGCTAATTCCAATAAGCGTTACATCATGATATCCGGGGAAGCTATAAGTAACATCAGCATTCTCATTATTTGACACAAAATTCCCATCAATATACCATTCATAAGTTTCGGCACCTAAGGATTTATTCAACAAATTTATTAGCGGATTTGGCAAATAAGCTATTTCAGGAGTTACATCAAAAAATACCGTAGGTTGAGGATATACATTGATAATTTGCATTTTTGTAATATTTGTTGTTCCAATATTATTTGAAGTAATAAGTGTAACATTGTAAGTCCCCGGCACTTTGTAAGTATAAACCGGATTTTTCAATTTTGAAGTATTTCCATCTCCAAATGACCAAATCCATGCTGAAGCGTATTGCGAAAGGTCTTCAAAATGAACCTCTAACGGAATACAACCATTGTTCGGTTGAAATGAAAAATCAGGAATAGGAACAGGAGGCACAACCCTAACTTTGTGTGTTGCCGTATCATAACAATGGATATCATTGACAATCAAATTGACATAATAATTTCCAGTATCAGGAAATGTATGAACAGGATCTAAAGAATTATCAGAATAACCGTCATCAAAATCCCAATGGTGATAAAGTGTTTTTTTGCTTAAGGTATAAAAACTAAAAGTACGGTTTGGGAAAATAACAGTGTCTTTGTTGGATATAAAGTTTGCAGAAGGAACTTCCCAAACCTGTATATTTTTTGTCAACTTGAAAGTATCGCTACAATGATTGTTGGAAGCTATTAATCGTATAGAATAATCACCATGTTTATAAAAAGTATAGTCAGGATTTTGTACTGTTGAAGCATTACCATCTCCAAATTCCCAAAGCCAAAACAAAGCATCTGATGATTGATCGGTAAAAGACACCCTCAATGGAGCACAACCTGTATCATAGGTTTGATAGTAAGCATTCACGGATTTAAAAACAGTAATAGGTCTTACAAAAGAATCTGTGCAACCATTTATTGTAATAACTTTTAAATTTACCTGATAAGTAGTATCAGCAAATCCAGCTTGAAAAATATGAGAAGTATTTCTATTCGTATCATTTTGGTTGTTACCAAAATCCCATTCGTAATTATCTGCAAAAACAGATTGATCGTTAAAATTAATAAGCAAAGGTTCGCAACCTTGAATTTTATTTGTAGAAAAAAGAGAGACAGGATTTTGCCATACAGTAATATTATTTTTCAGATCAAAAGTATCTGAACATCTGTAGTTAGAGGCAATTAAGGAAACAGAATAAGTACCCGGATTAGAATATAAATGATTAGGATTTTCTGCTGTTGAAGTTTTACCATTACCAAAATCCCAAAGCCAAAAATTAGAAAAAGATGATAAATTCTGAAATGTAATATCAGAAGGTGCACAGCTACTGTCTGTTGTATTAAAATAAGCAGTTGCCGCCTTATAAACATCAACAGACCTTGTTATTGAATCTGTACAAGCTTTATCTGTAATAACAGTAAGTTTTATAGTAAACACAGTGTCTTGTATTGGAGTAGTAAAGCTATAATTTGGATGTTTTGCTCCAGACAAACTTCCAGATTCAAAATACCATAAAAAGGAATCTGCATAAGCAGATTGATTTGTAAAGCTTACATTTAAGGGTTCACATCCTGCACTATTATTTATTGCAAATTGAGCTTCAGGACTTTGCCAAACTTTTATGGCATCAATTATTTCAAAAGTATCTTTACAACGGTAATTAGAAGCAACTAAGGAAACAGAATAAGTGCCTGCTTGAGAATAAATTTGTGATGGGCTTTTTTGTGTAGATGTGTTACCGTTTCCGAAATCCCAAAAGTAATTAGTAGCATAAGAAGATGAATCAATAAACTGAATTGCCAAAGGCGAACAACCACTGTCAATAGTATTAAAAAAAGCAGTTGCAGACTTGTAAACATCAATTGATTTTGTCATGGAATCTATACAGCCATGAGTTGTTAAGGTTATAAGCTTTACCTGATAGCTTGTATCATTTTCTGCGGTGGTAAATGAATGCAATGGATGCAAATTTGCTGAATTTTGTAAATCTCCAAAGTCCCAGTAGATAGAATCAAAATTTGAGGATTGATTTGTAAAATTTATTGCAAGTGCTTCACAACCATTATTTTTATTAACAGTAAATGATGCATCAGGATTTTGCCAAA
Organism: Bacteroidota bacterium; assembly: GCA_034723125.1. NCBI lineage: Bacteria > Pseudomonadati > Bacteroidota > Bacteroidota bacterium. The sequence goes on from JAYEOP010000515.1 coordinate 22,012, forward strand.
CTTTAATATTGTTTAGCATTCCAAAAGTATCTTTACAACGGTAATTAGAAGCAATTAGTTGTACTGAATAAGTTCCGGCTTGAGTGTATATTTGTGAAGGATTTTGCAAAGTTGATGAATTTCCATTTCCAAAATCCCACAACCAGCTATTTGCAAAAGATGAAGAATCAATAAATTGAATATTCAATGGAGAGCAGATGCTATCACTTTGATTAAAGTATGCTTGAACAGATTTATATACGTTTATTGTTTTGATAAATGAATCAATACATCCTTCATTTGTAAAAGCATAAAGAACAACTGTATAGGCTGTATCCATATTAGGAGTTGTAAAAGTATGCAATGGATTTGTTAGAGTTGAAGTATCTCCATCACCAAATTCCCAGTAAAAAGAATCAGCAACTGTAGAATAATTTGTAAAATGAATTTGTAATGGTTCACATCCTTGGTTTACATTATTTGTAAAAACAGCAATAGGATTAGGATTAACTTTAATAACATTGCTTAAAGTCAATGTATCGGAACATCCTTTTTGGTTTGTAATATGTAGTGATATCGAATAAGTTCCGGGATTTGTATAAGTATGTGTTGGATTTTGAGATGTAGAACTGCCACCATCGCCAAAGCTCCAATTCCAATAAGAAGCATTTGTTGACTGATCGTTAAATTGAATAACAACAGGGACACAAGCTGTATCGGATTTCGAAAAATTAGCTTCTACAATGCTGAAAACATTGATATTTTTACTGAATGAATCAACACAACCGTTATTTGAATAAGTATAAAGTTTTACAAGATAATTCGTATCCGAATTTGTTCCGGCAAAAGTATGTGAAGGATTTTCCAGCGAAGATGTTGTTCCATCACCAAAATCCCAAAAGTAAAAATTACCGATTATGGATTGATTTGAAAAATTGATAGCAAGTGGCGGGCAACCTTGAATCATATTTGATGTAAATAATGCAAATGGCGAAGGCTTTACTTTTATTTGAGTTTTAGCTGTATCATAACAATTATGTTCAGTGTAGGCAAATAATGTTAAATCATAAGTTATATCCTGAAAGAGGTAATTCCCAAAATTAAAATAAGGGCTTGTCGCAGTTGATGTATCACCTGAAGTACAGCTCCAATAAAAACTGTCTGAGCCAAGTGAATTATTGCTTGTCTGAACAAAAAGCGGTGAACAACCTGAATCAGGATTAATTGTAAATAATGCAAGTGCACGATGATAAATACTAATGTAATGTACAACAGTATCGTAGCATCCGTTTTTTTCTGAAATTAAAGTAACAACATAATTGGAATCCAAATAATTTACTGATTGATATGTAATTGAGGTGTCGCTTTGGTTTGAAGTTATCCCATTTCCAAAATTCCAATAATAACTACTTGCATTACTACTTGTATTTGAAAAAGAAACATTTAAAGGTTCACAGCCACTTGTTGTATTACTTACAAAAGCTGAAGTTGGAGACGATTTTATGTTAATGATAGTAGAATCTTTAGCTGAACATCCGTGATTATTAAAAGCAGTTAGTTTTGTATAATAATTCCCGGCAGAATTGAAATTATGCCAAAATGATGAAGTGTCGGAAGTAGCAAGTGAGTCTCCATCTCCGAAAGTCCAAAGAAAACTGTCTGCTGTAATGGATTGATTAGTAAATTGTATGCTGTCATAACTACAAATCTGTTGTTGGGAATTGCTGAAATTCACAACAGGATTAGGATGCACCATGCTGGTTTCCGAAACAGTATCAATGCAACCATATTCAGTTGTTACGATAAGTGTAATAATATATGTTCCAAAACTGGGGAAATAATAAGCTGGATTTTGACTTGTGTTATCAATAATTCCATCAGAATTGAAATCCCATTTCCAACTGATAATATTTTCACCGTCATTTGTTATAGAATGATCTACAAAATGAGTTTGATCACCAAAGCAAATAGAATCTGCTGAAAAGCTTGCATTTGGCGAGGAATAAACATTAACCACGTTTGAATCATAAGCAGAGCATCCATTATCAGCAATTATATAAAACCTGACTGAATAAGTTCCATTTGGAGAAAATGCATGAGTAGGATTCATAATATTTGTATCAGAGCCATCGCCAAAATCCCATCTTATAGAATCCACAGTAGTTGTGTTTAAAGTTACATTTCCTTGAAAAGCTATGTTGTTTGAATCACAAATATTAAAACCCGGTGAGGTAGCGTAAGACACCGCAGGAGATTCTTTAACAATTACCTGATGTTGGATAACGTCAAAACAACCATGTTCCGATTCAACTGTTAAAGTAACATTGTAAGTACCATATCCTAAATATTGATGTTGTGGATTTTGCTGACTTGATGTGTTCCCATCCCCAAAATTCCATGTATAATTTGAGATAGATCCATTGTTGGCAACAATAGTTGATTGATCGATAAAATTAGTTTGTTCACCTAAGCAAACTGTGTCGGCTGTAAATTCAGCCTCAGGAGGAAGATAAATTGTAACTGAAGCAGTTGACGAATCAATACCACAAATATTACTGTCAATAAGAACAACTTGATAGGTTCCTGTATCGGGAAAATTATGTGATTGAGGAAGAGGTAATGTTGACCAGCCTGTATTAATACCATCTCCAAAATCCCAGTAGTAATGACGAACTCCGGAATAACAATTCATTTGTGATGCAATACTTAAAATTGCTGTTGTGTCGGGATAACAAAGTGTCGTTGTTCCTGCAATATGTGCTTCATCAGTAGAAAATGCATTTACAGGTCCCCAAGTAGATTGAGTATTACCACATTCATTTTCAGCAGTAAGTGTAATATAAATATTACAAACCGAAGTATAATAAATATGTGAAACGCTATCACTAACATTTGAAGTATCAAAAACACCTGTTGTTCCATCCCCATAATCCCATGTAAATGTTGTATTTCCCGAAACATTTGATGATGAATTATAAAAGCCTGTAGTCATTGGTACGCAACCATTCTGACTTCCACTATGAGGACCACCGATTCCTACTGTAGGCACTCTTAAGTTTATAACTTTTCCATGAAAAAGCCTATCGCAACCATTTACATCTCTGGAGATAACAACAAAATCGTAAACACCTGTACTGTAATAAACATGTTGTAAAAAACCATTTGAATAGGGTAAAAGTGTATCTCCCGTTTCAGTGTTTCCATCTCCATAATCCACTACATAATTAAAAATTGTATCAGGTGAAGCAAATACTTGTGAAAAGGAATCAGGAGTTGTTATTAAATTAATACATCTCGACCAAGTAACATAATACTGTGGGGTTCCATTACCATCATAAAATCTTAGTGGATTGCCCCCATTTTGAACTGTTATTGTTTTTGAAATAGAATCTGCACAACCGACTTGATTGACTACCGTCAATTTTACACTATAGGAACCTGATGAATTATAAGACTGGGAAGCTGTATCTCCATAATTTGAAAGCGAATTATTATTTCCAAAAGACCAATTGTAAGAAGTATTTGAAGTAGTATTTGTTGAAGTACTCGAAAATAAAACCCTACTTCCTACGCAAATAGTGTCTGAAGTCATTGTGAAATTTGCAGAAGGTTGTGGAGATATACTAATATTTTGTGTAACAGTATCCTTACAATTTGATGATGTTACAGCAATCATTTTTATTTCATAATTTCCGCTTGTTTTTGAAATACTTGAAGGTGAAGCTAAAGCATAAGTTGTGTCAAATATTGAATTGTTGATTATCCAATAATATGTGGAACTAACTGATGCTACTCCTGTTGAAGTATTTGTAATTGAGATATTACTTGGAGAACCACAGCCGTTATTACTCATTGATATGGAATAACTTGTAGAAAGGTTATTACAATTCTGTGCAGATAATTGTATCTGCAACACCATCAATATAAAAATAATAAAAAGCTTGGAAGAGTAAAAATTTTCCATAACCAATATTTTAATGTTTAAACGAAAAAAATCTTTCTTTTATTGTTTCATTTATTTTTATAAAATTATTTAATAAACAAAATAATACAACTAAAATACTTAGTGTCTCTTAGGATATATTGATTAGAATCTCTTTGGGAAAATTCATTTTTACAAACTAATTTTTTTTTAATAATCGTTTTTCTATTCTTATTTATGGTTCTATGTTGATTTGAGTGGGGGGGGAATATTAAAGCCACAGA
>JAYEOP010000516.1 GCA_034723125.1 Bacteroidota bacterium
AAATCAGGTGGTTATGCATTTGCGTGTACTGAAATGTTATATTATTTGTTTTTTTTATTTACATTGATTTTATTTATAATATTTTAATTTATTATTTAGTGATAGAATAGGATTTTAAATAAGTCGTTTCGCTTTTGTTGCTTAAACTTGAAAACTTTGTTGAGCAATGGATACCTTTTGCTGCTTTAATTGCAATAATGGCAATAGGATTTATTATTCTTGATAGAAGACAAAAATATTCACGAGAGATTTCTTTAAAACTTACAAAAATAGGGGTAATCGCTGAAATAGTTCTGTTTTTAATGGTTGGCACAGAAGTAAATATCTCTGTTGCTTTTCATTCAGGATTAGTTGGTGTTTTGCTTATTTTTACTTGATTAGTTGCACGTAGCATCAGACTGTCTAAAAAAATCAACAATTTGTAGATAAAAATACTTTGCCACCAAAGGAATAATTTCTATTTTTATACTATGAAATCTCTACAAAGAAAAGACAGAAGACTGTCATATATTTTTCCAACATCATTGGAAGAAGCAATTTGAAAAACGCAAACTAAAAAAAGCAAATTATTTTTGAGTAAAGCAGAAATATCCTTTTTTTTGACAAAAAATTAATCGGTGGTTAGGGTTATTAGACAGACTGACTTTAGGCGTCAGGCAAGAAAAAAACCATAGTTCCATTTTAATTGGAATTTTATTATTAACTTTGCACCCAAAAGAATGAAAATTGAAATTATTACGTAAAGACAAATTATTGAAGTTCAAAAGAAAGAATCAAGGAAACTTGAAACTTACTAAGGCCATTGATAAGTTCATTGAAGATATTGAGGGTTCTGAATGGAAAGAAAAGTTGGAACTAATTGAATCACGACCAGATGCGGATAGAGTTCATAGTGAAGATTTCTTCTTTTTTGACATTAATATTCACAGAACTTTGACCTTGATTGTGTTTAATGAACAATATGCTGAGATACTTTGGGTCGGTAATCATGATGAATATGATTCAACATTCAAAGGAAATAAGAAAACGATTGAAACATGGTTACGTAATCACGGAAAAATTAATTAAAATGGACAAATTAGAAATTGATAATATTTTGAAAATTGACGAATTGAATAGCGAACTTGAATTTGAAAATGCTACTTTAATTCAAGGAAAGTTAAGGTGGATGGTAAAAGATGATAGTTCTTTAGAACCCATTCGTAAACACTTAATATCATTGATTGAAAAGTATGAGTCAGAACATTGGAGCAATGAATCTGAAATATCCGAAAAACAGGTCAAAGAAAGTGATATTGCTGAAAAGATAGTAAGTACCGAAAGTGGATTTATTCAAAAAAGAAAAGAATTTATCAAAGAAAAACTGAAAGAAAATGAGATAACACAAAAAGACTTAGCAAAAATACTTGGACACAGACCAAATTATATGTCAGAATTAATGAATGGAGTTCGACCATTATCAAGAGATGATATTGTTGTGATTCATAAATTATTTGAAATAGAATTTAAGGACTTAATACCTCCATTTTTGAAAAAAGAGGTAACAAATCATATTAAGGCAACCTTAGGAAAATTGAGAAATAAAAAAGTTCAATTAAAAATTAAAGATTTAGAGACAGTATAAAGCCCGAACGCCTAATCGAGTAGGCGGCTGATATTCCTTCGTTAAAACTACGGCTAACAAAGTGTAGCTCTCACATTTATCTGCTATAATAAAATGGAAGAAGAAACAATTAAACTATAACTAATCGAATGGCTTG
>JAYEOP010000517.1 GCA_034723125.1 Bacteroidota bacterium
TACAAAAAGAGTAATTTTTTAATCTGTGAATCTGTCTTCGACAGACGTAGTCTTTACTTTTTGTATGTCTTCGACAGACGAAGTCTGTGGCAAATTTGATTACCCACTCAAATCAACATAGAACCAATAATTTTTTACACACTCAAATCAACATAAACCTAAAAAAGCAATACCTTTGAAACAATAATTATTGTTATAATATTATAAAGCAAGCATTATGGAAAAGGTAATTTTAGTTGACAAGGATGATGTGGAAATTGGGGAAATGGAAAAAATGGAGGCTCACCAAAAAGGAGAACTTCACCGGGCATTTTCAATTTTTATTTTTAATGAAAATGATGAATTAATGTTGCAACAAAGAGCCTTTTCAAAATATCACTCAGGAGGATTGTGGACAAATACATGTTGTAGCCATCCCCGAAAAGGTGAATCAACAATTGAGGCTGCACATAGAAGGCTCAAAGAAGAAATGGGCTTTGATTGTGAGCTAAAAGAAATATTTACATTTACTTACAATGCCGATGTAGGACAAGGACTTATTGAACATGAATACGATCATGTTTTTATAGGAAAATACAACAAAGTAGTTGAAATCAATACAGAGGAAGTAGAAGATTACAAGTTTAAAAAACTGAGTGAACTCACAATGGATGTACTGATGAGTCCTAATGATTTTACAAAATGGTTCATTATTGCATTTGGAAAAATGATAGAATATTTAAACTCGAATCCTTTATAGAACCTCCCTTAAGTAGTGTCTCTAAGAAAACTCCTATATTTTTGACTGTTAGAATATTATGAGTATTTTGTCGCTTGAATATAATGTCATAAAGTAGTCGTTTGATTGTCATTAAGTTACAAAACCCAATGACAGCTTGGCTAAATGACTATTAATGACAATTGAATGACTTTTACATTCACATCCATTATTAATTCAAAGCCCAAGTATAATGAGTAATACAAAGTTTTATTAGTGCCACTAAGTAAGAGTTAAACATTATGAAAATTTGTAGTTTAAACTTTATCTTTGTACTCAATTTTTTTATATGCATACATTAAAATTTCCTGAAGCTTTTATAAAACGAATGAAAATTCAATTAGGAGATGAAGCTGAAGATTTTTTCAAATCATTAAAGGAAGAACCAGCTGTTTCATTAAGAGTTAATCCGGCAAAAAATACCGGAGAATATGAAAACGAAGAAAATATTCCTTGGTGTAAATTCGGAAAATATTTAAACAAAAAGCCTGAATTTGTTTTTGATCCGATAATTCATGCAGGTGGATATTTTGTTCAGGATGCATCTTCTATGTTTTTCCATAAAGCAATAAATTTTAGCAAGGATATTCGTGTACTTGAACTTAGTGCCTCAAAGGGAGATAACAGCACCCTTCTTTTATCTTTGATGACAGAAAATAGTATTTTGTTCAGCAATAGACTTCCAGGAGGAAAAGCAAGCATTTTAGCTGAAAATATTATTAAATGGGGAAATGCAAACGTTATTGTCAGTTCAAATTACAGCTCGGCTTTTAAAAATTTTGCGGCTTATTTTGATGTAATATTAATTGATGCTCCCAGTTCACTTGAAGGGTTTTTTAGAAAAAAAACAAGAACGATTGAAAAATGGGCTACTAATAAAGCCTTTCAATTCTCAGTAAATCAAAAAAATATCCTTGATGATGCAATTTCTCTTTTAAAAAAAGATGGAATACTGATTTATACAACACAAACATATTCACTTGAAGAAAACGAACAAATTAT
>JAYEOP010000518.1 GCA_034723125.1 Bacteroidota bacterium
GTGAATTAGTGGCAAAAAAAGATAGCCACGAATACACTAATGAATTATTCGTGAATTAGTGGCAAAAAAAATAAAGCCACGAATACTCGAATGAATATATTTATTACACAAACTGCTTATTTCCAATAAACTCTTGAAGCGTTAATTTCTTATTTAATCTTGGTCCTTTGGGTGTGTCTTTTACCGTACAGCATTCTGTATAATTATCATGTTCAAAAAAGAATGTATGATTTTCGTTTACAGCTTTTTGTAAAAATTCTGTTTTTTCATTCAATGTTAATAATGGTCGTGTATCATAGCTCATTATGTAGGGTAGAGGAATGTGTCCTGTTGAAGGTAAAAGGTCAGCAGTATAAATTAGAGTTCTTCCATTAAAATCAATGTAGGGAATTATTTGTCCGTCAGTGTGTCCGTTAAAAATTTTAATATGTAATCCTGGAAATAATTCTTGCTCTTTATCAATAAGTTTCAATTGATTATGTTCTTGCATCGGTAAAAGGTTTTCTTTTAAAAAAGAAGCTTTTTCTCTACCGTTTGGGTTTAATGCCCAATCCCATTGTGCTTTACTTACCCAATAAGTTGCATTTTTAAACAATGGTTCAAATCCATCATTATTTTCTTTTTTGATTATTCCACCTCCTGCATGGTCAAAGTGCAAATGTGTTAACAAATTATCAGTAATGTCATCAACTGAAAATCCATGTTTTGCTAGTGATTTTTCTAAAGTATCATCTCCGTGTGGGAAATAATGACTGAAGAATTTTTTGCTTTGCTTATTTCCCATTCCGTTGTCAATGAGTATTTTTCTGTCTCCAATAACAACAAGCAAGCATCTCATTGCCCAGCTACAAAGATTGTTTTCATCGGCAGGGTTGGTTTTATTCCAAATTACTTTAGGAACAACACCAAACATTGCTCCGCCATCAAGTTTAAAATATCCTGTATTTATTGAGTATAGTTCCATAGTTTACGTTTTTGCAAAAATACAATAATGTATTTATAGAACCCACCTAAAGTGAACTAAAGTTAAAATTATAAGAACGAAATAATTTTCTAATATTAAGAAAAAATATCTATTTTTGAAAATTATTAAAAATGATGTTTTTGAATTATATGGCTATAATTAACACATGTTTATATATATTTTAATGGTATTATAATTGTCGTTTTTGTAGTTACTTAAACAATAAAAATAAATACATTTTGAAAATTTTACCAAATGAAAAAATCAAAATCTAAAAAATCCCCTCCCAAATTTATTTATAGATGGGTTGACAAGAAAATACTTATTGTAGAAGATTTAGAGGTTAACCACATGCTGATTGATAGAATATTGCAAAGAACAAGTGCAAATTTGATTTGGGCTATGGATGGGGAAGAAGCTGTAGAACTTTGTCAACAACATAATGACATTGATTTAGTACTTATGGATATTCGTTTACCAAAAATGAATGGATATGAAGCAACAAAAAGAATAAGAAAATTTAGAAATGATTTACCAATAATAGCTCAGACTGCCTATGTGATGGAAAATAATAAACATAAAGTAATAGATGCAGGTTGTAATGACCTTATTACTAAACCAATAGATAAAAATATTTTACTTGATAAAGTTCATAAATATATTATGAAAAATAATAAAATGTAAAAATCTTAGTATTCAATATTTAGTGCCTCTAAGAAAACTATCAAATTTTGCAGAGTTTTCTTAGAGACACTATTTAAAAATCCTATTTTATAATTGAGTGAAAATTACAAATAATTTTAATTACGGAAATTAAATAAAACTTTTTGGAAATACAATTTAGAATGCTAAATTTGTAGAAATTTTAACAGGCAGTCCGTATTCAGAAGTCGGATTTGTTACCGGCTTCTGAGTACATTAAAAAACAAAAAAAATGAAATTTGAACTAAGTGGAAAAATAATTGTTATAAACGACACAAAACAAATCAGTGATAAATTCAAAAAGAGAGAATTTGTTATTTTACGTAAAGAAATGGTTAGCTCAATGGAGTTTACTGATTACATTAAGTTTCAACTAATACAAGATAAATGCAATCTTATTGATTCTTATAAAGTTAATGATGAAGTAAAGGTCTCTTTTAACATAAGAGGGAACAAATGGGAAAGAGATGGAAATGTAAATTATTTTACAAATCTAGATGCATGGAGATTAGAAAAAGCTGGTGAAAGTGAAAATCCTCCTCCGCCTCCTCCAATGCAAGAACAAGATGATGTTTATGTAAGTAATAATACAGAAACAGAGGATGATGACTTACCGTTTTAGTCTGAAAATTAAATAACAACATTAATTTTAGAATGATTACTGTAAACAAAAAATGGGGAAATACATTTGGAATCTTTTTCCTATTTATTATTGTGTTAATATTTTTAGCATATTTTGATAAATTGCCTGATACAGGAGATGGAATTAATGACTTTTTTGGACATTTCATTTTATATGGATTACTTGGAATACTTGCTCATAGGGCAATACAAAGAAAACATCTTTTATTTTTTCCATTAGCAATTTTAGTTGTAATTGCTTTTACAACAATCGAAGAGTTTATTCAACTTTTATCGCCTAACAGAAATTTTAATCCTCTTGATATTGTTGCTAATATTTCAGGTTTGTTATTTTTTTACTTTTTTGATTTTTTAATATTTAAAATTAAAAGTAATGAAAAAATTGAAAGTGATTATAAGGAGTATTTCACAAAGATTGGAAGTAAAGGGAAAACTGCCATTGTTTTTGGAGGTACAGGTTTGGTAGGAGCGGAGCTAATTAAAAAACTTATCAAAGACGACAGTTACAAAGAAATTAGGACTTTCTCAAGAAGAGAACTGTCTATAACAAATCCAAAAATAAATGAAATTCATTCTGATGTTTTAAACATGAATGGTCAGTACGATTTAATAAAAGGCGATGATCTTTTCTTTTGTATCGGTACAACAATAAAAAAAGCACAAAGCAAAGAAAATTTTAATAAAGTAGATTATATTTTACCTGTACGAATTGCAAAAATTGCTTCTGATAACAAGGTTGCTAATTTCATAGCGATTTCATCACTTGGTTCTGAGCGATATACAAATAATTTTTACCTATCAACCAAACGTAAAATGGAACAAGATGTTCAACAATTTAAATTTGAAAAAACTGCCTTTATAAAGCCTTCATTGTTGTTAGGAGAAAGAGAGGAGTTTAGGTTTCTTGAAAAAGTTTCTAAAATATTTTTAAAAATAGCAAAGCCTTTCTTAATAGGAAAATCTGAAAAATATAAAGCAATAAATTCTGAAGTGGTAGCCCGTGCAATGATAAGAATTGCAAACACAAAATCGGATAAAAAATACTACGAATCAGATGAGCTACAAATTATTGGTAAAGATTAAAATCTAAGACAGTCCTCAGTAAGCAGTCTTCAGTCCTCAGTCTCCAGTCTCCAGTAAGCAGTCTTCAGTCCGCAGTCCCTCAATCGCGATGCGATATAACCAATTATCTAATTGGATAGATCTTCACGACAAACAGAAGACGTGTAGTCAAAAACAGTCCTCAGTCTCCAGTAGGTAGCCAAATTACCAATCCTGAAATTTCCAATATAATAATTTGAGTTTTTACCTTATAATTTCTCCTCAAGGAGAAAAAACAAAAGAGGTAAAACAGATATTTTTTACAACAGAAAATCCTTAACCCCCATTTTACAATTTCCTTTGCTACAGACTAAGGATAAATTGGAAAAAAAACTTGAAAAAGCACTTAAATTGGGGATTTCTTTAATAACAGATAATCAATAGGTAGCAGCTTTAGTTAGATGATAGTCTTCAGTAAGCAGTCTTCAGTCCTCAGTAAGCAGTTGGTTTAGAAGGTGGTTCGTAGTAATTAGTATTTACGATTTATATTTAATAACTATGAGCCAAAAGCTAACAACTCACATCTCACAACTCACCTCTCACCTCTCACCTCTCACCTCTCACATCTCACAACTCACCTCTCACCTCTCATCTCTCACATCTCACCTCTCACCTCTCACAACCCCCTCTGCCATTCATCTCTTAGTCTCGCTTCATTAGGCTCTGAAATTGCATTATTTATTAGATTCAATAATTTATCTTTATCACGTGAGAGTATTCCTTTTAAAACCAAATAGTTTGATGCGTGATCTGACCTGAAAACACTTTTATCAAGTTCAGTATGTTCTAATAAAATTTTCATTTCTTGCAAAAGCTCTACAACATTCATTATTTGATAATTACCTTTAAAACGCTTTTCAAAATGTTTTTCGCCATACGGGAAACTTAAAACAAGAGTAGAGAAATATTCAGGATTAATTTTGTTCAATAGTTTTGCGGAATTAATTGCATGTTGATTGCTGTATTTTTTGCCACCTAATCCATTTAATATCATTACCGAGCTTTTTATTCCTGCATTTTTTGCTTTCAATATTCCTCTAACAGTAGAATCAAATGTTTCATTTTTATTAACCAATTTGAGCAATTCATCATCACCTGATTCTATTCCAACATAAATTAGCTTCAATCCGGAATTAGATATTTCCTTAAGCTCTTTATCTGTCTTGCTTAGGATATCATTTGGTAGGGCATAAGCAGAGATTCTTCTTACCTTTGGGAAACTTTTATTTATCAACCCCAGTATCCATAGCATCTTCTTTGAATTCAAAACCATAGCATTTCCATCAGCAAGAAATATTTTTTTTGTATCAGGATACAATTTTGAGGCTTCAATTATCTCTTTTTCAATAAGGTTATCGGCTTTTATTGAAAACTTTTTTGATGAATACATTTCACAAAAAGCACATTTATTCCAAGAACAGCCTAAGGTTATTTGAAAAATTAATGAATAAGCCTCACTTGGTGGACGGAATAGTGGTTCATCATAATTTAGAAGCATAAAGTGTTTTTAAAATGTTTTTTTTAGATAACAAAGATACAAAAAAGTATAGGGTGGAATTTTGACTAAATAAAAATAATAGTAATCTAAAAGAACTAAAATACAAACTCCAAACAAAAAAAAGGCTGACAGAACATTCCATCAGCCTTTTTAAATTAAGGGAGGCTCTATATTTTTTATCCAATTTCAATTTTACTTAATAATTGAATATCATTTATATCACTGTAATCATATTGATACAATCCATCAGAACCTATCATTAAAAGGACATTATTAAATGGGATTACATCAAAAGCATTTATTCCCGGATATTCAATAATAATTTGGATATCGTAAGGGTTAGTAACATTTAATATTTTAAGTCCTGCATCTCCATCACAAATAAACAAAGTTTTGTTATCAATTCCAAGCCCGTATGGGCTTTCTAGTTGGTATGTATTTATCGAAGAAGGGTAAGTAATATTACTAATATCAATTATATCTAATTGGTCGCTAAATCCCCCACAAGAACTTCCTGACCTAACTGTAACATAAGCATAATTACCTTCAACAACAACAGGATCACAAGCAGTAGCATGATCAAATGATGAAACATAAGTTGGAGTTAATGGATTGCTAAGGCTATAAATTAGCATTCCTGTTGTGGAACCGATGAAGAGATAATTTTGATAAACAAATAATGTTTCAATATTTCTGCTGGTTGATAATGATTGATTTGTATTAGATGGATTCTCAGGTTGACTAATGTCATAAATTTCTACTTGAAAGTTGTGAATTATATATAAATAATTGCTGAATGTTATAAAACGAGCTGTTGAACCGGCTTTACCTATTGCATCTCCTGAGTAATTATAACCTACTTCAGTATCACTTTTTGCACCCAAAACACTCATACCACCACCACTATTTCGTGGATAATTGTCGGTTTCAATTTTTTCAGTAATTTCTTTAACTTCCCATTCTGTTACTATTCCTTTTTTGCTATCATATTGAGCAACAGGATAATCGGAGTCATAACCGTTGTACTTATATTCAAAAGCATCTTCTATTCGTTTTGTAACTGTTACGTTAGTAATATCAGAAATATCCATTGCAACAAGGTCGGTATAACTGTCGGCATATAATATATTTCCTACTATTGAAATATCCACACATCCCGGAACTTTTATGAAAGCAATATTCTTAGGATTTGAAGGGTATTCATTATCAATAACATGAATTCCCTTATATTTTTCTACAACAAAAATATAATTTGATTTGAAAAATAGTTTTCCCGGATCTTTTAGGGCTTGTGGATTTTCTACTTTAATTGCCGAGCGTAATTCGGCAAATGTCATGTATGTTACGGGAATATTTGCAGTATAAGTATGTTTTATGTACGACATATCCTCACAACTCGTAGAAATGAGCATTATTACTACTGTAAAACTTAATACAGAAAGTAAGTTTTTAAGAGTCTTTTTCATAAGTTAAATTTTTTAGATTATCATTTTTTTTATTTATCACTTATGTGATGTTTATTGCTTGTAATTGGTTGCGTTTCAAATTCTGTTCATACTTCAAATTTAAGAAAAAGATATTTAAAAGACAAGACCTTATACTAAACCGCTATTAAGATGCTGATTAAGAAAATAAATTATTTTTGTTTTGTTATTCTTCACAAAATTCTTGCATAGCTGTGGCTACGGAATAATTTTTTGAATAAAAACAGGGCGAAAAGAAATGTTTTATTTTCAGTATCTTGATGGCAGTTTAGTATTAGGTTAAGGATGCGATTGAATTTGAATGGAAGGAGGATTGAGGTTTCTACTTTCGATAAAATTATGAAGATTAAAAAATAATAACCATTGATTGCTAAGTGAATATTTTTAGCCTAAAAATTGTTTTCCTTTTAAAAATTTGTTACGCAACTTTAAATTATTTTATTCATCTTTGTATCCAAGTAATAATTGTTAAGGGAGTTTTTAAGTAATAATAAATATGAAATATTTTTTTAAGCTAATTATATTTGTTTTTTTAACTTTTGTAAGTTTTTCATTATTTTCACAAAACAAAACAGAAGATATTATTAAGCTCAAGAATGGCAATATTTTTAGAGGAAAAATTATAGAAAAAGATTCGAATATTATAAAAATTGAAACAAGAGCAATGAATACTCTTGTTTTTAATAAAAATGAAATTTTAGAAGTTTCAAAAATAAATATTCAACCTATTAGTAATTTAAAAAACTATGGTTATTCTTTTTCTGTCAAACTTGGTTCTTTATCAGGGAATTCAAATTATTACGGTATGGACAACGCTTTTACAATACAATTTGTAAATGCTTATAGTTTCTCAAATAGGTTAAGTTGTGCTATTACTACAGGATTAGAAGTTTATGATAAAGCAACTGTTCCTTTAATGGCAAGTTTCAGTTTTGATATTTTGGATAATGATTTAACTCCTTTTGTTTATTGCGATGGTGGTTATTCCTTTTCGTTATCACCATCAGGAAATGGTTATGAGTATTACTCTTACGATTACAAGTACAAAGGTGGTTATGTGATAAATCCGGGTGTAGGTATGAAAAAATATTTTAATAATAATACTGCATTTGTTTTAAGCATAGGCTATAGAAATCAAAAACTAAGGCAAATAAGAACCTATAAATTTGAACCCTTCACAGTTAACGAAATAATTGATATTTACAATAGAATTTCAATTCACTTGGGACTGATTTTTATGTAAATAGTGTCTCTTAGAAAACTCTGCATAATTAGATTCCTATCTTTTTGCAATATTTTTATCTTTCTCAACTCACTGATGCTAAGGCATCGCTTCGTCTCAAAAAATAAAAATCTCACTTGCCTGATGGCAAAGGCAGGTAAAAAATCTTAGAAATCATAAAATTTGACAGTTTTCTTAGAGGCACTAACTCAAGTTTCGCATAATAATTCTTTATGCTAACATATTTATTATCTGACTGTTATATTATGTATTTTTTCTTAGTGCAACTTTGTGCCTTTGTGTCTTTGTGGCAAGACATTGATAATTAGCCACG
>JAYEOP010000519.1 GCA_034723125.1 Bacteroidota bacterium
AATTTAGAAATGTCCTATGTTTAGCAAAGTAGAAATGTCCTTTTTTTATGCTGTCAAAGCAAAGTAGAAATGTCCTATCCTGAGCAAAGTAGAAATGTCCTATTTTTCATAAATAAATATGTGAGTAGTAGTATAAATTAATTGAGTTTGTGTGGATAAAATTGTGGTAAGATTTTAATAGCAAGGAGGAGAAAAACTTACCATATTTCTTAGCTTTTCTTTTAATAATTAAACTGACGTTAACTCTAATTTGTTTTTTTGAGCACTTTTAGTTGAATAATTAAACTTTCTCCATATATGATCTTTTGGAGGTATATACCCGGATTTTTGTCTGGTTAAAGCACAAAGTTTAATATTTTGTTTTTTGGGTCTTTCCGGTAAAACTTCATATTTGAGATAATGTCCATTAAGACAAATTTTTATTTCCTCGTTCAGATGTTTCTCCATAATGACAGTATCTTTTTTAAAAACTGTTGTTGGCTGTATTTCATTTAGTTGATAGAAGCCATTTTCAAACATAATTGTATAATCATTATTTACCTTTCTTTCTAATTGTCTGGAAAATATTTGGGGTAGTTTTTTTTCTGTCTGTTTATCAATTTCTTTGTGTAAATTAGCTTGGTTCTTAGGTACTACACTAAATTTTTGATTGAATTTTGGAATATAAGTTTTTAAAAATTGATTGGCTTCTTTTATGCTTGAAATATTAGCTAATTTTAATTCTTTTGTTAATCGATCTTGTAATGTCCCAAAAGCTCTTTCTACTCTTCCTTTGGCTTGAGGACTGTGCGCTGTAATTGTTTCAATCCCTACTTGTTTCATTGCTCTCTGAAATTGTGTTAATAAGTCTTTGTTATCTACTGCTAACTTGTGATTGATTTTATAAGTACTAAATTTATCAAGGTATATTGAAAGTGGTAATCCATTCTTTTTAAAATATTGAAGCCAAAACTTAAATACTGCTACTACTCCTTCATTTTTATCAAATTTGGCTTCTGTTATTTTACTTGTGGCATCATCTATCGAAACTAGTAAACATGCTTCTTCTCCTCGATCTTCAAACCATTTATGATATGATCCGTCAAATTGCTGCATCTCTCCATAATTACTTCTTCTAGGTCTCCAGGTATGTCTTTGCTTTGGTCTTTTTCTTGATTTAGGCTTCCATAGTTTTTCCTTAATCATTAATTGCCGTAAACTTTCTTTGTTTATTCTTAAGTTATGATTTTCCAATAATTTTTCTGCCGCAAATGTTGGTTTAAAATCATGATATTTTTCATTTATTATTTGCATTACTTCTTTTATAAATTCCTCTTTTAATTTTCGGTTACTAGCCTTTCCTCTGCTTTTATGGATTATTCCCTGGGCACCATCCTTTATAACCTTCTGCTTTATTCTGCGGACTTGTCTGACACTTTTTAGCCCCATTGATTTGCGTGCTTCATCTTCGCTTATTTGTTTTTTTATTAGCTTTTGAGCAACTTCATAACGTTGTAATTCTTTCATGCTTAATGTGATTAGATTGTCCATTTTTATTGTTGTTAAAATGCATTATGACATCTTAACAAATTTATTTACGATAGGACATTTCTATATTGCTCACATAGGACATTATCATTTTGCTACGACATTTGAGTTTTTGATCCTTTACATCATCCAAGTTTTTTATTACGCTTTAGATACTTTTTTATATTTTTTTGAGAAAAAAGTTTTGACTTTTTGCTATAGCAGGTCTCTTGGAAAAAGAAAAACGGAAA
>JAYEOP010000520.1 GCA_034723125.1 Bacteroidota bacterium
GGTATCTTGGTATTTGTTCTTCCTGTCCTGTTTTAGACAAATCGTGATTTGTCTCTACATTCTTTCATTATGAATTTTCATCCTACATCCTGCATCCTGAATCCTGCATCCTGCATCCTGTACATCCTGCATCCTGTACATCCTGCATCCTGAATCCTGCATCCTGTATATCCTGCATCTTGCATCTTGCATCTTGCATCCTGCATCCTGAATCCTGAATCTTGCATCTTGCATCCTGCATCCTGAATCCTGCATCCTGCATCTTGTATCCTGCATCTTGCATCCTGAATCCTGAATCTTGTATCCTGCATCCTGCATCCTGAATCCTGCATCTTGCATCTAATTCATAAACGACATATCCTTGGGCATTCCTCTCATGTTATTTCCTGATTTGTTCATGTGCTTCATCATTTTACGCATGTTTTTCAGTTGTTTAATTAATTGATTTACTTCTTGTACGCTTCTTCCACTACCCTTTGCAATACGCTTTTTGCGATAAGCATTAAGAAGTTCAGGGTCTTTTCTCTCGTTTGGTTTCATTGAAGAAATCAGTGCTTCAATATGCTTAAATGAGTCATCGTCAATGTCTTGTCCTTTAACCATTTTATTCATTCCTGGTATCATTGACATCAAATCTTTTATGTTACCCATTTTTTGAATCTGTTTCAATTGTTTTAACAAGTCTTCAAAGTCAAAGGTGTTTTGGCGAAATTTTTTCTGTAGTTTCTTTTGTTCTTTTTCATCAAAAACTTGTTCTGCCTTTTCAACAAGAGAAACAACATCGCCCATTCCCAGAATACGATTTGCCATCCTGTCGGGATGAAAAAATTCAATATCGCTAAGTTTTTCACCTGCACTTATAAATTTTATTGGTTTTTCTACAACTTTCAAAATGGAAATTGCTGCTCCACCTCTTGTATCACCATCCATTTTTGTTAGTACAACACCATTAAAATCAAGTTTTTCGTTAAATGCTTTTGCTGTATTTACAGCATCTTGACCCGTCATTGAGTCAACTACAAAAAGTATTTCACCGCGATTTATTTCTTTTTTGATGTTTGATATTTCATCCATCATTTGCTTGTCAATACCAAGCCGACCGGCAGTGTCAATAATTACAATATCATTGTTGTTTTCTTTTGCATAAGAAATAGATCTTTTTGCAATTTTTACAGGGTCTTTTTTATCTTCTTCGCTGTAAACAGGAACATTTATTTGTTCCCCAAGAATTTTAATTTGCTCAATAGCGGCAGGTCTATAAACATCACATGCGGTTAGTAACGGGTTTTTGCCTTTTGATTTATAATGATTTGCAAGTTTCCCTGCAAAAGTTGTTTTACCTGATCCTTGAAGACCGGCAAGGAGTATTATCGCAGGATTTCCCTTTAAATTAACATCTTCTTTTGTGCCACCCATAATTTGTATAAGCTGGTCATGAACGATTTTTATTATCATTTGACCGGGTGAAACAGCATTTAATACGTTTGAACCAAGTGCTTTTTCTTTTACATCATTTGTAAATTCTTTAGCAATTTTATAATTAACATCAGCATCAACAAGGGCTCTGCGAACTTCTTTAACTGTTTGAGCAACATTAAGCTCTGTTATTGAACCTTGTCCTTTTATTTTTTTAAATGCTCCTTCAAGTTTGTCCGTTAAGTTTTCAAACATGTTTTTATCAATTTTGTTTTAATATTTTTTGAAGCTACAAAGATATGAAGAAATGATATAATGCAGGAATGATATAATGATGTAAT
>JAYEOP010000521.1 GCA_034723125.1 Bacteroidota bacterium
TATGCAAAGAATTTTTGCCTAAAAAAAGAAAAATATAATTTAATTTATTTATCAGGCGTTTTGAAATTAAATTGGTATAAGTTGTAACAAAAATTCTTAAAATGCCGAATTTGAATTAAATTTGAATTCGGCATTTTTTATTGCAAAAACCTTTTTAATGAAATAAAATAAAAATTTATGAAATTCAAAGCTGTACTTTTCGACCTTGATGGCACCTTAATAAATAGCATTGTCGATATTGCAGATTCAATGAATGTTGTATTGAAAAAACGAAAATTCCCTGAACATTCTATTAATGAATACATGAAATTTATAGGAAATGGAATAATTGAATTAGTAATATCATCATTACCCCAAAACAAAAGAGATAAAAAGACTGTTGAAGAATGTGAAAAGGAAATGAGAGAAATATATGCAGAAAAATGGCTTCAAAAAACTTACATTTATAAAGGAATTCCTGAATTGCTTGATGAACTGACAAAAAGAAATTATAAGCTTGCTATTCTTTCTAATAAACCACATAAATATACAAAAAAAATAGTTGAGATACTTTTTGACAAATGGAATTTTGATATTGTTTTTGGTGCAAAAAATGGAGTTGCAAAAAAACCCGATCCTGTTTTAGCTTTTGAGATAAGCAAAATATTAAATATTTCATGCGAGCAGTTTATTTATGTAGGAGATTCTGCTACAGATATGCAAACAGCAATAAATTCAGGGATGTATCCTGTAGGAGTAAGTTGGGGTTATAAATCTATTAAAGAAATAAAAGAAAGCGGAGCAAAAAAAATAATATCAAACCCATTAGAATTACTTGATATATTCTAAGGGATTAAAAGATTTCCCCCTAAAATCTCCCTCCCAAATTATCCATTCATGACAAAATGACTTTTAAAATTATGCCTAATGTGGAAATAAATATATTTTTTGCTTTGGCATAAATTGTGAATAACCGCATTTGTAATTTTAAAAAACATAAAAATAATAATTATGACAAAAAAAATAAAACCTTTAGCAGACAGAGTGTTGATTAAGCAATCAGATGCTGAAGAAAAAACACAATCAGGGATAATAATTCCTGATTCAGCAAAAGAAAAACCTCAGCAAGGAATTGTTATTGCCGTTGGTCAGGGAATAAAAGATCAACCGATGACAGTAAAAGAAAAAGATACAATTTTGTATGGGAAATATGCCGGAACAGAAATTTCAATTGAAGGTGAAGATTACCTGATTATGAAAGAATCTGATATTTTGGCAATAATATAATTTTTTAAAAACAATAAAAACGATAAAAATATGGCTAAGATTATTGAATTTGATTCAAAAGCGAGAGATTATTTAAAACAAGGTGTGGATGCATTAGCGGATGCAGTTAAAGTAACATTAGGTCCACGAGGACGAAATGTAGTAATTGAAAAAAGCTTTGGTGCACCACAAATTACTAAAGATGGTGTTACAGTAGCAAAAGAAATTGAGCTTAAAGATCCATTAAAAAATATGGGTACTCAAATGATAAAAGAAGTTGCTTCAAAAACTTCTGATAATGCAGGAGACGGAACAACAACAGCTACAGTTTTAGCACAATCTATAATCACAGAAGGATTGAAAAATGTTACTGCCGGAGCAAATCCAATGGACCTTAAAAGAGGTATTAACAATGCTGTAAAAGCAATAATAAAAGAAATTGAAAAAATTTCAAACCCTGTAGGAGACGATATTAGTAAAATTGAACAAGTTGCTTCAGTTTCTGCTAATAATGATAAGGAGATTGGGAAACTTATTGCTGAAGCAATGGAAAAAGTAAAAAAAGAAGGAGTAATTACAGTTGAAGAAGCAAAAAGTACTGATACTTATGTTGAGATTGTAGAAGGAATGCAATTTGACAGAGGTTATCAATCACCTTATTTTATTACAAATTCTGATAAAATGGAAACTGAATTGGAAAATCCATATATTCTTTTAGTAGAAAAGAAAGTTTCTAATATGAAAGAATTACTTCCTATTCTTGAAAAAGTTGTTCAAACAGGCAAACCTGTTTTAATTATTTCGGAAGAAGTAGAAGGTGAAGCATTAACAACATTGGTTATCAATAAAATCAGAGGTTCTTTTAAAGTTGCTGCTGTTAAAGCTCCCGGTTTTGGTGACAGAAGAAAAGAAATGTTAGAAGATATTGCTGTATTAACAGGAGGTACTTTAATTTCAGAAGAAAGAGGATATAGCCTTGAGAATGCTGACATTGCATACCTCGGTCAAGCCGAAAAAATTGTTATTGACAAAGAAAATACTACAATTGTAAACGGCAAAGGAAAAGCAAAAGAGATTAAAGAAAGAGTAAATCAGATAAAAGGTCAAATTGAAACAACTACATCTGATTATGATAAAGAAAAACTTCAAGAAAGATTAGCAAAACTTGCAGGTGGTGTTGCCGTATTGTATGTTGGAGCTTCTTCAGAAGTTGAAATGAAAGAAAAGAAAGACCGTGTTGATGATGCACTTAACGCAACAAAAGCTGCTGTTGAGGAAGGTATTATTCCCGGTGGTGGTGTAGCTTATATCAGAACTTTAGCGGTTTTAGATAAAGTTAAATTTGAAAACAATGATGAAAAAACAGGTATTGATATAGTAAGAAAAGCTATTGAAACACCATTAAGAATTATTGTTGAAAATTCAGGACATGATGGTTCTATCGTACTTGAAAAAATTAAAGAAGGTAAAGATGATTTCGGTTATAACGCAAGAACTGAAAAATATGAAAATCTTCTTGACTCAGGAGTTATTGATCCTGTAAAAGTTACAAGAATTGCATTAGAAAATGCTGCTTCTGTTTCAGGTATGCTTTTAACAACAGAATGTGTTATTGCTGACGATCCTGATGACAAAGAAGATATGCCTCCAATGGGCGGTGCTCCAGGAATGGGCGGCATGGGCGGAATGATGTAAAAAACATTGTTTTTATTCCAAATTTAAACCCCTTCTTTCTTTATTGAAAAGAGGGGTTTTTTATTTTCCCTAAAATAATTAATAATAAAAATCTTTATCTTTGTCCTTTTTAAGATTTATCGAAATAACTAAAACAAGAATATTTTTAAAACTCCCTATTTTTTTTTAATACAATCCCTTTATAAAAACAAAAATAAATGAAAAGAACAGTAGCAATTGTTGGAAGACCAAATGTTGGAAAATCAACTTTGTTTAATAGAATTATTGGAAAGAAAAAAGCTATTGTTGATGACATTAGTGGAGTTACACGCGACAGACAATATAATTATGCCGAATGGCTAGGTAAAGAATTTATCGTTGTTGATACCGGAGGCTATGTAAAAAAACATGAAGATGTTTTTCAGAAAGAAATAAAGAAACAAGTTGAGTTTGCTGTAAATGAAGCAGATGTAATTGTTTTTGTTGTTGACAATACTGTAGGAGTAACTAGTTTTGATGAAGATTTTGCCAGATATTTACGAAAATCTAAAAAAGCAATAATTGTAGTTCCAAATAAAACAGATAATTTTTTAAAGATTAATGATTCTTATGAATTCTACAAGTTGGGATTTGAAACTGTTATTACGGTGTCTGCAATAAATGGAACGGGAACAGGTGATCTTTTAGATGAGATTATTTCTCTTTTACCTCCTGATGAAAAATCAGAGGAGGAAATTCCAGTTGTTGATGTTCCAAGAATATCAATTATTGGTAAACCAAATGTTGGAAAATCAACATTGGTAAATGCTCTTTTAGGAGAAGAAAGAAATATCGTTTCTGATATACCCGGAACAACAAGGGATTCAATTCATACTCACTATAAAAAATTTAATAAAGAGTTTGTTTTAATTGACACAGCAGGATTAAGAAAAAAAAACAAAGTAACAGATAACGTTGAATTTTATTCTACATTACGAGCTATCCGCTCAATCGATGATTCTGACGTTTGCATTTTGATGATAGATGCAAATGATGGACTTCAAGGACAAGACCAGTCAATAATTAGCCTTATCGAAAAACGCAGAAAAGGTATAGTGATTTTATTGAATAAATGGGATACAATTGAAAAAGACACAAACACAGCATCGAATTATATAAAATCATTAAAACAAAAAATTGCACCATTTAATGATATCCCTGTAATTACTGTCTCAGCTTTAAATAAAACAAGAATTTTTAATGCTTTGGATCAGGCAATTGCTGTTTATAAAAAGCAAAGAAAAAAAATCTCTACTTCTGAACTTAACAATTATATGCTTAAGATGATTGAAAAAAATCAACCACCCTCAGTAAAAGGAAGATTTATTAAAATAAAATACGTAACACAAATTGATGCAACTTTTCCATTTTTTGCCTTTTTTTGTAATAATCCACATTATATTAGAGATTCTTATAGAAATTATTTAGAAAATAAATTGAGAGAACAGTTTGATTTTGAGGGTGCAACAATAGTATTGTCTTTTAGAAAAAAATAATTTTAATTAATTTTGAAATAAATTCTTTGTAATAGTAAAATTATGCAGAAATTTGCTCCAATATAAATTTAACGTTAAACTAAAATTAATTAATGATGAAAAAGTATTTTGCAATTATCGCAATTTTTGGAATGTTAACAGCAGTAGCTTGTAACAACACAAAAGACAATGAAGAAGATGTAGTTGAAGAAGATGCAACTGAAGAAGTTGTTGAAGAAGAAATTGTTGAAGAAGAAGTTGAAGAAGTTGTTGAAGAAGAAGTTGTTGAAGAAGACGCTGTAGTTGAAGAAGAAACTACAGAAGAAGAAGCTCCAGCAGAAGAAGAAGTTGAGTAACATTTTCAAAAAACGAAAAACTTTGCTTCAATGAAGCAATCACAAAAAGGAGTGAGTAATTCACTCCTTTTTTTTGTTTAAAATTTATAAATACAATTGGTCTTAAACTGCTGAAAAAATAATTACCTTTGTTAAATCTATTGTAATGGATTTTTTGTTTGAGTTTAAAAAAATGCTGTTTTAAAAAAGAAGATTACTTATGAAATTTTCAGATGTTGTTGGACTTGAAGATGTTAAAAGAAAACTGATTAAGAGTGTAAATAATAATAAAGTCAGTCATGCGAATTTATTCCTTGGGAATGAAGGTACTGGTGGACTTCCATTGGCTCTTGCTTTTGCTCAATACATAAATTGTAACAACAGAAAAGAAAATGATTCATGTGGAGAATGTTCATCATGTAAAAAAAGTGAAAAATTAATTCATCCCGATTTTCATTATACCTATCCTATAATAAAAAAACCAAATAATAGAAAATCAGTAAGTGAAGATTATATTAATGAATGGAGAAGTGCTATTTTAGAAAATCCATATTTAACTTACACTGATTGGTTAGTCAAATTAAAAGCAGAAAATAAGCAAGGAAATATATATATCGAGGAATGTCATAGAATAATAAAAAATCTTAGTTTAAAAGCATATAGTGGTAAAAATAAATTTCAAATTATCTGGCTTCCTGAATATTTAGGGAAAGCAGGAAACTCTTTGCTTAAAATTATTGAAGAGCCAACAGCAAATACTTACTTTATTTTTGTTGCACAAATCAAAGATAAAATACTTAACACTATAATTTCCAGAATGCAAACAACCTTGTTACCTCCTTTAAATCATGATGTTATATCTGATAAACTAACAACTGCTTTTGGAGTTGAACATGAAGAAGCTATTAATATTGCACATTTATCAAATGGAAATTACTCAGAAGCTTACTCACTTTATCAAAAAGGACAGAATGACCATGCTGAAAGCTTTATAGAATGGATGCGAATGTGCTACTTATTCGAAAAAGACCCTAAGAAAATTTATGATTGGATAAATAAAACTGTAAAAGAAGGTAGAGAATATCTTAAGGATTTTTTAAAATATGGGATTCGAATTATTCGGGAAGCATTTTTGTTGGGTAATGAATTAGAGGATATTACTCACCTCAGTAAAAGCGAACAAGATTTTGCCATAAAATTTTCTCCTTTTGTAAATTCACAAACAATACAAGAAATTTATGAATTACTAAATAAAGGACATTATTATATTGAAAGAAATGCAAACTCTAAAATAGTCATTTTTAATCTATCTTTGCAATTTAAAAGAATTTTTAAACAGGTAAGTATTAAACAAAAATAACCTTTTTGATTTTAAATTCAGAAGCTACTAACAATGAAAAACGACAATACTTTTACTTTTTTTAACGATCCTGAAGACAAGACTACATTAGACCTTAATTCTGATAAAAAACATAGTTTATGTTCTTATAAACTTAATACTTTTGATTGGATGAACCAATTAAAATATGTTGATGAAGAAAACATTCCTGAATTTGTTGAAGTAAGATTTAAAAATACAAGAAAAGGATTTTATAAAAACCCTGCTAAAATTAGAACCAATATAGGCGATGCAGTTGTTGTAGAAAGTGCTACAGGCAATGATGTTGGATTAATAAGTCTTTGCAGCAACCTTGCTAATCGTCAAATGTTTAAAAAAGAAATAAGCAGAGATTCAGAAGAAATATTAAGACTTGTAAGATTAGCCTCATTAAAAGACATTGAACAGTGGAAAGAAACTAGGAATATTGAAAATGAAACTTTACTAAGTGCTAGGAAATATACAAGAGAACTTGGTCTTGAAATGAAGATTAATGATATAGAATATCAGGTTGGTCGTAAAAAAGCAACCTTTTACTATACTGCTGATGGGCGTGTTGATTTCCGTGAACTTATAAAAATATTTGCTAAAAACTTTAAAATAAAAGTTGAAATGAGGCAAATTGGAATCCGTCAAGAAGCAGGAAGGATAGGCGGTATTGGAGATTGTGGAAGAGAGTTGTGTTGCTCTTCATGGCTTACAAACTTTACTTCGGTTCCTACTGTGGCTGCAAAACAACAAAACTTGTATTTAAATCCATCAAAACTTTCAGGGCAATGTGGTAGGTTAAAATGTTGCCTGAATTTTGAGCTTAACTGTTATCTAGAAGCTCTTTCAAACTTTCCTAATGAAAACATTATTCTCAATACGAAAAAAAATAAAGCAAAAGTTTTTAAATCAGACATTCTTAATGGAATAATGTGGTTTTCATACATTGACAATGATAATGATGGAACTTTTCCAATTCATATTAATAAAGTTAAGAAAATAATGAAAATGAATAAAAAAGGAATTTATCCAAATGATTTATCCGATTTTATTCAAGAAGATATATTACAAAAAAAATCAGAAGATGAAGTTGACTTTTTCCATTTTGATAAATAGTGCCTCTAAGAAAACTATCAAATTTTATGATTTCTAAGATTTTTGACCTGCCTTTGCCGTCAGGCAGGAGAGATTTTTTTTTGAGACGAGGCGATGCCTTAGCATCAGTGAGTTGAGAAAGATGAAAATATCACAAAAAGATAGGAATCTAATTTTGCAAAGTTTTCTTAGAGACACTAAATAGCAATATTTAAATATGAAAAAAATAATACTCTTTTACTTTTTACTAATAACAGTTGTTTTTACCTCCTGTCAAAAACCTGATATTCTTGATAAACAAATAGACATCAATCCTGAAGGATGGGATTTTAATGAAAATTTTCAATTTCAATTTATCATCGAAGATACATCGGCTTTTTATGATGTGATTTTTACAATTAGAAATACAAGTGAATATAAATTTTCCAATATTTGGGTAATGATTGACAAATATTCACCTCAAAATATTCAATCAAAAAAAAGATACGAATATACTCTTGCCACTCCTGATGGCAGGTGGCTTGGTAATGGTTTGGGTGATTTAATTGACCATAAATTTATAGTTGATAAAAATGTGAAATTTCAACAAAAAGGCAAATATAAATATATCGTTAACCACGAGATGAGAATAGATAAGCTACAGAATATTCAAACTATTGGGCTTAATGTTAAGAAAAGGAACTGAGGGAAGCGATTGAAT
>JAYEOP010000522.1 GCA_034723125.1 Bacteroidota bacterium
CTTTGTTACCATTTGTTATTCTTTCAATTCGTTGATTTCCCTTTTTGTTAGCCCTGTCATTTTTGAAATTATTTCTATTGAATAACCTTCTTTTAAGCCTATTCTTGCAGCTTCCTTTTTCTCCTCAATCTTTCCTTCTTCTTTTGCCGTATCTAATGAATTTTTCAGGTCTCGATAATATTTCAAACTATCTTCATAATCCTGATATTCTTCCTTACTGAATTTTGCTATTTCTGCCGTTTCAAATAATTGAAGAAATATATTTTCTTTCAATTTTTCTGGTATCCTGTCAAGTTTGTGTAAGTTTCTCAAGATATAGAGCCATTTGTCAAAACCCGTTTCCAGTTCTTCAATTTTCTTTTTGAATTTTGGCATTTCCAAATAAATGAAAGTCAACTTGTCATAAAAGACCTCCTTAGTTTCCAAATCGGTGAGTTTTACGTCATAACGAAATTTGCCGGGTTGGTTTTTGTCTTCGTCAAACACAAAGTCTAAAATCGCTATTGTATAAACTTTTTCCAATTTGAAATTCCATTCGCTTCCTTTTATTGCTTGTTCCTGAATTGGGAAAGTTGAATAATAAACTGTTCTGTCTTTAAAGAATTTTTGTTTGGTCTTTTGAATTTCAACAATGAATTTTTCCCCTTTTTCATTTGTGCAGTACAAATCAAAAACAGCTTTCCGGTTTAATTCTACCCTTCCAAGATTTTCATTTTTCAAGTAAGTCAGTTCAGTTATTCTTCCTTGTTCTTCTTTAAGCAATTCATTCAGAAAATCAAGTAACAAACCCTTGTTTGGTTCTTCTCCAAAAAGTCTTTTAAATCCGTAATCTGTAAATGGATTTATATATTTTTCTCTAAACTCTTTCATGCAATTTATTTTTATTTCAAAGGTACTATTTTTTTTGTCATTCTCAATTTTATATTTTTGTGAAGAATGCTTTCATTAATAAATGGTAACATCTGTATAAACGGAACTTCCGTTTATTTCCATTATGTGCAGACATACTCAAAAACCTATAAGTCCATATCTTCCAAGGTATTATCAATACCGCCTGCCTGTGCGTAACACGCAGGCAGGCCAAGCCCTTTGCTAGTAATATGAGTAAATCTCTGTTGTTTTAATAATCTCATGTTCTAATAAATTTAAACAAACTTTAAATCATGCTTTCCTAATGCATAATTTCAAGTATATCTTTTAATACTCACGCAAAAGTAATAATGTTTTATTTAGATGGCAAAGTATTTCTATCTTTTTTCTTTACATTAATATGGTTTTCTAATTTAAGGGAGATTCTTTAAATACATTTCTTTTAAGAAACAAAGATAACGCTGAGCAATTTTTGTGGTCAGTAAATTTCATTATTCATAATTCCTTGTTTCGCAACCGCTAAAGCTACAGCGAACGTGGTCAATATTCGATATTTTCGCGATAATATATATGCTGAACGGTCATAAACTGTGTTTTGCTATACCATAAACGAAAAATAATCAATACGTTAAACATAATATCAAAACTCAAATTATAACCAGCCAAAGTATAGGAATAAATTATGTTTTATTTACCCTTATTTTATTCTGAATAAATTCGTAAAGAAAATAAGCTACAAAAATAATATAAAACAAAGCACCACTTATAAATGCCCAAGCTTCATTGCTCATAAAATAAACCGAATAAACAATAAGTAAGGTATGAACAATAAAAATGTAAAACAAAATCCTTATGCTTCTGTTCATTTGCTTCAACTGAAAGTCATTCATTTTAACATCCTTCATGTATCTTTTAGACATTGAAAGCATTAAATTTTTTGAAGAAAAAACAGATATCCCTAGAATTGTGCAAAGAATAAGTTCAATAAAGGCAGGTTTTAATTTAAAAAAAACATCGTTATCAAGTAAAATGGAAACAACTCCAAACAAAGCAAGCAAAACAGTATCAGATAAAATAAATTTATCAATCCGCTTTTGTTTTATTAGTGTGTAAAAAAATTCAAGGATTCCAAAGATTACTGCAAGCACAACAGCTATACGAGTGTCCCATAATTCATCGGCAATAATGAATACAAAAAGAGGTAAAATACCCGGAAGTATTTTTTTTAATAATTCCTTTTTATTCATTGCAAAAGTCTAAATTATTTCCCATTCCATTATTTCGGAAATATAATCAGCAAGTTCTTTTGCGTTATAATTTTGCTGTTTTTCATTTGGATGCCAATTGGCACCATATCCAAATTTACCACTTGTTGTAAGTGAAAATTGATAAACATCATTGATACCCTTTGCTTTTGCAATTTGAATAGCTACATTAATATAGTTTTTGCAAATCTTTTTTGATTTAATTGGTTTTTGGGTTTCTACTTCATTTGGCCAGCCGTTACTAAGCATAGGACCATCAAGACATACGATTTTTGCATTGGGATTTTTTGAGTGAACCAATTGCAATAAGTTAAAATAATCATTTACAAATTTTGTAGAATCCGGCAATCCTAAAGCAAAATCATTTGTTCCAAGATTAATAACAACCACATCCGGCATCCATGTTGAAAAATCCCATCTACGTCCATGCTGTGAATAAATTCTTTTATACAATTCGAAAATATCTTGTTTCCATGCAGTATCATAATTTTGAGAAACACCCAAACCTGAATAGCAAACAGAAACAAATTCAGCATCCAATATTCGTGAAGAAACAGAAGCATAAGACTTGTCGCTATTTTCGGTTTTAGGTGAAAAAGACTCACTTGATTTTTTTCCTTCAACACCATATCCACAAGTAATTGAGTTACCTATAAATTCTATTCTTCTTTTCAATCTTATAGGAGGTGTTAAAATAATTTTCTCTTGTTCAATTAAAAAACCAAAAAACTCACACGTTCCACATGCAGCCTCAGTTCTTTTTACAATTTTAATAGTATGAGTACCTTCTTCTAAACTATCAGCAAGCGTATAAATACTATCTTTATTATTCACTTTCAACACATAAGGCTCTTGCTCATCAACATAAATATTGAAATAATTTTCATTATAAATTCCTGTATCAGGAGAATTATTTTTTAGCCACAATTTAATTGTTGAGCTATTAAATCGTGCAACAATTTGGCTTCCTGAAAGTGCAAAAACTGCTTTTATGGAATCTGAATAATTAAACCTTCCGGTAAATTGGATAAATGAATTATCTGCACTTATTATTTTATTAATTGGTGTCTGATATTCTCTAACATCTCTTAGGCAGGATGAAAAAGTAATTAATAATAGAGTAATAATTAAAAGTGGAAATTTGTGTGAAAATAATAAGCTATAAATCTTTTTCATAATTCTATCTTTTATTATTTAGTATAACGTATTTATATTTCTGCAATTTACAAAAAACTATTTTATTCTTGATTTGGCAAAATATCCCAATCTGCAAAGTTTTCAAAAATCACATTTGTTTTTGGTTCTGTTACCCAAAATTCATTTGAATTATAAGTCCATTCCATAGTTTTTGAACCACCACCACTCTCAGTAGTTATTAAATAACCATTAGAAAGATTTCCAAAACGCAATGCCTGATGCCTTGGTGATTTACTATCGCCACCACTGGGGTCAACAGGAATCCAGCCATAATTAGGGAGATAAATTTCTACCCATCTGTGATATACATCATCCATAGCTGTATAGTCCCCTCGAATAACTACAGAGCCAACATAACGAGCAGGCAAACCAGTAGCCCTGCACATTGAAATATAAACAAAAGCATATTCCGAACAAGAACCATTTCCCCGTGCAAGCACGGTTGGTGCTGTATTCCACCCTCCAGTCATTTCGTAATACATCCTTTCCATTAAATAATTATACATTTTTCTTGCAATCCAAAAAGGATTTTCTTCATCCCCAACAGATTCTTTTACAGCATTTTGTATTATTTCATTATCGAATTGATACTTGGAATTATTCTCAAGATATTTTTTTGTAATTTTTTTAGGAATATCTTCCAAAGAACCAACCATATCAGGAAAAATAAAATATCTTGTTTGAAATATTGTAGCTGTAGATTTCATTTGAAGCATTATACTTTTTCCTGCAGGAATATTCTCTAATTTAAAATGTGCAGTTTTTTGCCCCCATTTATCAACAACAAAATCAGTTGGTTCAGGCTTAAACTCAATATCTTTATCAATAGTTTGATTATCTCTATTTACAGGAATAGCCAAATGAACATCCACAGATTTCACTTTTCCGGGTCCGAAATTAGTTGTTTGATGTGTGAATGTTACTACTGCTTTATGTGCTTCAGTTTTTCTAAATTTTTCCTCATCTTTTTTTACAAGCTTAAATATTTTATTCGTTTGATGATCAACAGCCCAAAGATAATTACCGTCAGTAGTCAATCCTCGCACAAATTTTCCGGGAGCATCCGTTACAATTAGTACAATTCCACTTTGAGGGTCCAACATATAAATTTCATCTGTACTCCTATCGGAAATCCACAAATATTTACCATCAAAAGTAATTCCCCTTGGCTCGCCAGCAGGAGAGCTGAATGATTTTATTGTTGTTCCATCTTTAGGGTCAAATTGAATAACTATATTTTTTTGATTATCAACACACCAAAGATATTTTCCATCCCATGTAAGCCCTCTTGGTGCAGGAGTTGGTGATTTTATTGTATGCAATATCGTACCATCTTTCGGGTCAATTTTGTAAATGGTTCCATCATAATTTTCCGCAAGTGGAATGCCTCCTTTTACATCTGCATTCCAAAGAAATTCACCATCCCATGCCAATCCCATTGGCCAATATGCAGGAGATTTTATTGTTCTGATTATCTCTCCTGTTTCTTTATTTATACAAAATAATTTATCCTCCATCCTATCTGCAAGCCATAAGTTTTTTCCATCAAAAGTTAAGCCTGTTGGAAATGTTCCCGGGGTAGAAAAAGAAGAAAGGATTTTTCCCGGATAGCTCAATGTTTTATTCGCATTTACTAATAAGAATAATGTTAAAAAGAATAAAATGTATAGTTGCTTTTTCATAAAATTTATTTTAATCAATTTTTTTTCTTTTTTAATTCAAAATGTTTTCCGAGGTATAACTTCCTAACTTGCTCATCATTTGCAAGTTCATCAGAAGTTCCCGATTTTAATATTTTACCTTCAAAAAGCAAATATGCACGATCAGTAATTGAAAGGGTTTCCTGAACATTATGGTCGGTAATAAGTATTCCGATATTTTTATCTTTTAATTTTTCAACAATCGATTGAATGTCTTCAACAGCTATTGGGTCAACACCTGCAAAAGGCTCATCAAGCAAAAAGAAATTCGGTTCAATAGCAAGTGCTCTGGCAATTTCTGTTCTTCTTCTTTCCCCTCCCGAAAGTAAATCACCTCTTGATTTTCTAACTTCCCTAAGACCAAATTCATCTAACAAACTTTCCACTTTTATTTTCTGTTGTTTTTTGCTAATGTTCGACATTTCCAAAACAGCTTTCAAGTTATCTTCAACACTTAACTTACGAAAAATCGATGCTTCCTGTGCAAGATAACTTATACCCATCTTTCCTCTTTTGTACATTGGCAGTTTTGTAACATCCTTATTATCAAGATATACCTTTCCATGAAAAGGATTAACAAGTCCTACAATCATATAAAAAGTTGTAGTTTTTCCAGCACCATTTGGTCCCAACAATCCTACAATTTCTCCTTTTTTAATGTTAATATTTACATTATCAACAACTCTACGCCTTCTATATATTTTTACAAGTTCCTCAGCTCTTAGCTCCATTTGTCATTTATTAAAGGGAGGTTTTATAAATTTAATCCGCTTCAAAATTAAGAATTTTGTTGCTTACAGAGTATTCATTCTTTTGTTAATTTTAATATCTTTAATATTTAATTGCACAGAAGATTTGTCATTCCATTGATTTTCTTCAACTGTAAAACAAATATCCACAATATTATTTTTGTCTTTTACATCTTCCAAGAAATGTCCAAGGTTAAATCCAATTGCATCAACAGTATATTTTGAAGTTTTTATTTTTATCTTTAAATGATTTTCTCCAACAATCTGAGGTGGATATGCAAGTACTACATCTTTGGAAATAAATTTAGGACGAAGATTTTTAGGACCAAAAGGACCAAATCTCTCTACAGAACGAATAAACTGTAATGTTGCATATTCCAAAGGCAATTCAAAATTATAAGAAATGGATGGAATAAGCACTTTAGGGTCAATAGTTTCAGAAACAACTTTTTCAAATTTTTCCGAAAATTTATCAAAGTTTTCTTTTTTTATACTTAGTCCTGCGGCAAATTTATGACCTCCAAACTGCTCAATATATTCACTGCAACTTTCAATTGCTGAATAAAGATCAAAACCTGCAACACTCCTTGCCGAGCCGGTAAGCATTCCATTTGATTCAGCTAATAAAATTGTAGGTCTGTAATATTTTTCAATTAAGCGTGAAGCAACAATTCCAATTACTCCCTTATGCCATGAATCGCTATATAAAACCGTAGTTTTTCGCTTTTGAAATTCTTCATTTTCATTGATAACTTCAAGTGCTTCTTGAGTAATACTTTGATCAATTTCTTTTCTATTAATATTTGTTTTATCAATTGTTTGAGCAATTTTTGTAGCATCAGGAATATTTTTACAAACAAGAAAATCAACAGTATTTTTGGCGTGAGCCAATCGTCCCGAAGCATTAAGTCTTGGTCCGAAAATAAAAACAAGGTCGCCAACATTTAGTTCTTTTTTTAGCTCAAGAATATTTATCATTGCTTTAAATGGAACTATAGGGTTCTCATTTAATTTTTTTAATCCCAAATATGTTAAGGTTCTGTTTTCGTCTGTCATATAAACAATATCCGAAGCGATGCTTACTGCCACAAGGTCAATATATTTAAAAGGACTTACTTCTTTTTTTTCTCTTTGTGAAAACGCCTGCATAAATTTAAAACCAACACCACAACCCGACAGTTCTTTGAATGGATAGTTACAATCCTTTTGCTTTGGATTTAAAATTGAAAATGCTTTAGGTAATGTATCTCCGGGAGTGTGATGGTCGCAAACTATTACATCAATATTTTTAGAATTTGCATAATCAATAGCTTTATTACCTTTTATTCCACAATCAAGAACTATTAAGAGCTTACAATTATTTTTTTCGGCATAATCAATTCCTTGTTTGGATAATCCATAACCTTCACTAAATCTATCAGGAATATAAAAAAGAAGATTATTGTAAAACTCAGAAAGATAGTTGTAAACCAATGCTACTGACGTTGTTCCATCAACATCATAATCTCCATAAACAAGAATATTTTCATTATTTTCAATAGAGTCTGCAAGCCTGTTTACCGCTTTATCCATCCCTTTCATCAAAAAAGGATCATGTAAATCATTTATACTTGGATTGAAAAATTGCTTTGCCTCGTCAAATGAAGTGATTCCTTTTTGTGCAATAAGAGTGGCAAAATACTTTGACACTCTTAATTCATTTTGCAGTTTCTGAATAATTGTTTGCTCAGCAGGAATTTCCTTTGCAAGCCAGCGTTTTTTAGTTATCTCCATTTCTTGCTTTTTATTTTATAGTCGCGAATGATATTTTTTTGCTACGAATAATTTTTTTTGCCACGAATACACTAATGATATTTTTTTTTGCTACGAATAATTTTTTTGCCACGAATGCACGAATGATATTTTTTTTGCTGCGAATAATTTTTTTGCCACGAATGCACGAATGATATTTTTTTGCTACGAATAATTTTTTTGCCACGAATGCACGAATGATATTTTTTTTGCTACGAATAATTTTTTTTGCCACGAATACACTAATGATATTTTTTTTGCTACGAATAATTTTTTTGCCACGAATGCACGAATGATATTTTTTTTGCTACGAATAATTTTTTTGCCACGAATACACTAATG
>JAYEOP010000523.1 GCA_034723125.1 Bacteroidota bacterium
TCCTTAGAAATAATATCCAAAACTTGAACTGCCAAGTCTTTCATTTTGTGATTATAATTTGCTGATGCTTGCTTTGTAATACGGTTTGCAAGAACAAGGTCAACTGTAATTGCATTGTGTCCTAATATTCGTGATAAACCAAAAATTGCAGATGTTTCCATTTCAAAATTCAGAATTTTATTTCCTTTATGTTCAAATTCACTTAAGGCATCAATCAATTTAGGATAAGTAAGTTCGGTACGAACCGACCTGCCTTGAGGACCAAAAAATCCGGGTGCTGTTATTGTTATTCCCTTAAAATATTTATCCGAAAAATATTTTTTCATTTTTTCGGAAGCAGCAAAAAGGTAAAAAGGGAGTTCAGTATTTTTTTGTTTTAAAAAGACTTTTAATTTATCATAAATTTCTTTTTCATCCTTTCTGTAACTGCATTTATAAAACTTTAGCAAATTATCAAATCCTAATCCATAATGAGAAACTATAAAGGAATTAATTGGTATTTCCTCATGAATTGCACCGCAAGTTCCTATTCTAATAAAATTCAAACTTTTACTTTTTTCTTTTATTGTTCGTTTCTCAAGGTCAATATTTACAAGTGCATCTAATTCATTCAGAACAATGTCGATATTGTCTGTTCCAATTCCTGTTGATAATACACTTATTCTTTTATTTTTATAAAATCCTGTATGTGTAACAAATTCACGTTTTTGTTTTGTAATTTCAATTGAATCAAAAAATGAAGAAATCAATGGTACTCTATCTTTATCTCCAACAAGAATTATTGTATCGGCAATATCTTCAGCTTTTAGATTTAAGTGGTAAACACTATTATCGGCATTTAAAATCAGTTCTGATTCGGGAATTTGGGCTTTTGTATTCATAAATTTTTATACTTAATTTTTTGCTTTTATGTCAAATACTGTGGGTAATCAAATTTGCCACAGACTTCGTCTGTCGAAGACATGCAAAAAGTAAAGACTACGTCTGTCAAAGACAGATTCACAGATTACAAAATTACTCTTTTTGTAATTAGTGCTTATAAGAAAACTCATTATTTGTTTACCTGTATCCCATAAATTTCCTAAAGGGGAAAACTTAACTCACAGAGTGTTATGGCATCCTCTCTATGGGACAAAGGGATGAGCGGAGGATATGTAAAATTTTCTTTTTTTTCACTCACACAAATCAACATAGAACCATTTTTTTCTATTATTGATTCGTTTATTTAGTGGCTATAAGAAAACTCCTATGTTTTTGGCTGTTAGAATATTATGTGTATTTTGTCGCTTGAATCTAATACCACAAAGTAGTCATCTGATTGTCATTAAGTTACAAAACCCAATGACAGCTTGGCTAAATGACTATTAATGATAATTGAATGACTTTTACATTCACATCCATTATTAATTCAAAGTCCAAGTATAATGAGTAGTACAAAGTTTTCTTAGTGCCACTATTTATTCTCAGAATCATCAACTTCATGTCCAAACCAAACTACGCCATATCCTTTGTACAAACCAATTCCAATAGCTTTCCATTCAACTTTTTTCCAACTCCCTTGGTTTATGATTACAGCCTTATGTCCACTACTGCTTTTCCACGATTGAAGTGCAATATTTGCTGTTAAAATAGTATTTTTACTAGGATCATCAGAACTACAGGCAATTTCATAACCATTTCCTTGATATGAGGTTAATTCTCTGGGTTTATCCCACATACATGAGGCTTTAGCGTGATTTGGAGTATAG
>JAYEOP010000524.1 GCA_034723125.1 Bacteroidota bacterium
GTAGAAGATCGCTAACAGTTACCATTTTTAGGACAATTATTTTGCAAATTCCTGTTGCTTACTTATTTGCCATAGTTCTAAATCTCGGACTTGAAGGAGCCTGGTACGGAATTTTAACAGGAAACTTTTTTGCTGTTATTTTTACATTTTTATGGGGGAAACATACGGTAGAAACAATTATTCCTAATGAATAAGGAGACAAGCTATAAATATTTTTTTATACCGAATGTTTTGGGATAAGAAAAGATGTTGGCAAAATCTTGGGAATTGTCAAGCCTATCAACTTAGACTATCAGGCACATCTTCTTTACAAAATGTGCCTGAACTTTTCATTACAATTTAATCATTTTCAAACTATCTTTTATTCGCTTTTTTTTCATGCCCTGTTCCATATTGTGCAATTGAACTAAAAACACAAAACAAGAACAATACTGTTATAAATAATGTTTTATTCATTTTTCTTTATTTTAAAAGTGTTATTGAATAGGTGCTATCATAAGCAAATCGAATCATTCCGTTAAATTTATTATAATACATAGTATCCTTATAATTATTCCATTCATTGACAGGAGGAAGAGGATGAACTCTGTAGAATCTCATTCCAAGAATTCTGAACTCAGTAATAAAACCTGACATTGATGAGTAATCAATAAAAAAAAGAGACTCTAAAAACCTTTTATTTTTATAAAAAACTTCGAGTTCTGAACCTCCCTCACCTTCAACAAATAATTTAAAACAAATAATTTCAGAATTGACTTTATCTTTAAATTCAATGGAGTATGCATCATAAATATCATCATGCTGGCAGCCATAAAAATCATAGTCGGTTTCAATGATTTCGTAATATTTTTTTCCTTGCCCAATAAATGTTACTGTATCAGTATCGCTTTGTGTTATTCTCAAGAATTTCAGTGTATCAAAACCATGATATGGGATTTTAAGAGTATCTTCCTCAAAGTGATAATAGGTTTTTACTACTCCATCAGGCCAATTATCGCATTCTGTTGTTTCGGGTCCGCAATTGCAAAAAAATATTATCAATACAACTGCAATGCTTACTGTAAGTAGTTTTAGTATTTTTAATTTTGTTTTCATTTTATAAAATATTAAGAGATTATAAAAAACATAAAATTAAGGAAATATTTTTAATAACCAATTATACATTTATTTTTGCTTTTATTTTGTTCGTTGAATGTTAAAAGTGAAAAATTACCGATTACCAATTACCAATTACCGATTACCAATTACCAATTACCGATTACCGATTACCGATTACCAATTACCGATTACCAATTACCGATTACCAATTACAAGTGTTGAGTATTGTTTATTATCTTTGTAGGATAAATAATTTTTGTTTAACCTTATTAAATCTCATTTATTTTGTTTTTGTTATTAATTAGAATAGTAGAAAAATTACTGATAATTTATTTTTCGACCTACTTTCTTATTGATATTATACTTTTTCTCTATTCTATTTTTAGCTTTAGAAAAAAGAGAAAAACACATACCGAAGAATTTAACTATAAAAATCATTCTATTTCAATAATTGTTCCTGCGTATAATGAGTCTGTTTCAATTGTATCATGTGTGAATATGCTGTTAGAAGTAGATTATCCGAATTTTGAAGTAATTGTTGTTAATGACGGTTCAAAAGATAAGACAATGGATGTAATGAAAAATGCATTTGATTTTTCAGAAAAACAACAAAGTAAAACAACATTAGTAACCAAACAAATAACTAAAGTTTATTTTGAAAAAAATAAAAATCTAATACTTATTGACAAAGAAAATGGAGGAAAAGCAGATTCGATAAATGCAGGAATTAATTATTCAACTAAAAAATATATTTGTACAATTGATGCGGATTCAATTCTTGATTCACAGGCATTAAAAAAAGTTATAGAGCCATTTATCCTTGACCCTGATAATTTTGTTTCAGGCGGACAGCTTGCAGCATCAAATGATGTTGTTTTAAGACATAACAAAGTTGTTGCCTCAAAAATGCCTCGTAATATTTGGGTGTTATGGCAAATTATTGAATACATTAAATCTTTTATGATTTCACGTATCGGACTAAGTAAAATCAATTCTTTACTTATAATGTCAGGTGCATTTTCTATTTATAAAAAGGATGACCTTGACAAAGTTGGTGGCTTTTTGACAGAACACAACAAAGATACTTACATTGAAAAATCCATTGGTGTCGGACACAAAACAGTTTGTGAGGATATGGAAATTGTTGTTAGATTATGGCGTTATTTTAAAGAAAACAAGAAAAAAGCAAAAGCGACATTTCTCCCTCAGCCTGTTTGCTGGACAGAGATGCCTGATAACGCAATAAATCTTTACAAGCAAAGATCAAGATGGCAAATGGGCTTGGCAGAAACTTTAAAAATTCATCGCAAACTTGCTTTTGAACCCAAATACGGAAGTATAGGATTAATTGCATTTCCTTATTATTTCTTGTTTGAATTGCTATCTCCTGTTATTAAAATTTTTACAATATTTTTTATATTTTTTGCCGCTTACGTAGGCACACTTAATCTCGGATGGGTTTTGTTATTAATTGTAAGCATTACCTTAACAACGGCAATTATCATGAGTTCAATTACCGCAATTATTGAAAATTGGAGTCAGGGTAAAATTGTTGCAAGCAGAGATGCATTAAGATATAAAAGCTTTGGCAACTGGATGTGGTTATTATTTATGGGAATTATCAGTGATTTTTCTTATGCATTTTTCCGAATGTATGCCCAATTTATCGGAATAATAAAATTCTTTCAAAAGAAAAGTGAATGGAATAAATTTGAAAGAAAAGGAGTTAAAACAGAATAATCAAAATTGATGAAGAAACTAATTATAACAAGCATATTAATATTTTTAACTTTAGGATTATTTGCTCAGCAAAACAATAAAGAATATTGGCGTAACCTTGCTTACAAAGCAAAATTAAAAGGCGATATTGAAACTTCAATAACTAATTACAAAAAAGTTTTAAAAATTGATAGTGAAGATTATGACGCAAAACTAGCTTTAGCGTTTTTGTACTATGATAAAAACAATTTCAAGCAATCTTTGAATTATTATAAACTGATTTATAAAAATGACAATAAAGATGTTGAAGCCATCAATGGTTTTGGAAGGATATATCACAAACAGAGCAAATACAACAAAGCATCATTTTATTTCCAAAAAGCAATTAATTTATTGCCAAGCTATATGCAACAATACTTTGATTTGGCACAGGTCTATATCGAAAAAGGTAATTTGGACTCTGCACGGATAACATATTTTCAAATAATTAATAAGGACAATACTTACGCTGAAGCATGGGCAGGAATAGGCAAAATGTACTACTGGGAAAATCGTCCGGATATCGCTTTAAAATATTATGAAAAAGCAATATCGCTTGACTCGAGCAATGAAAAATTCAACAAAATTTATAAAGATATTAAAAACGAATTAGCATATTCATTTTCTGCAACTTTAAAAAAAATTAACGAGCAAGAAGAAAGTTATGAAATAAACGCTATTGTTCAAAAATATAGTTTTAATAAAAGACTCAATGATAATTTTGCAATTTCACTAAACACTATGTTTGATTATTCCGACAGAGACTTTGCAAATGATATTGGAGATACAGGCAGGTGCTACGATAATTCGTGGGCAAAATTTAGCTGGATTACCTCAAATAATAAAGTTAGTGCGTATTTCGGATACAGCAAAAGCGATTCGCGTGCTACGTCTTATGGAATTAATTGCTTGTCTTCTTTTCATATATCAAAAATAAAATTTAAAAACTCATTTACGGCAGGCTACGATTATTTTTATTATTGGAATCAAGTTGGAAAAAATTCCATTTCAAATTCACTTACAACATCATTCAAAAAATTTAGTTTAAAAACTAATTACATGTATGGAGTGGTTGATAAAAACTATATTTCAGATTATTACGCAGATAAATATGACACATTAACAAACCCTCATCAATCTTATTTAATTTCATTGAATTACAAAATTTTCAAAAATCCCAAGACTGTTGTTGCAATAAATCATTCCTTCCTTGATTTTGAATACAAATCTCCTTTATATTACACCCCTTACGAACGAGTGTTAAATGGCATTTCCCTGTCATCCTATTATTCTATCAAAGATTTTTATTTCTATTTAAATTTTGCATATAACATTGGATATGAAACTTATTATGAAGAAAATACAAGCGGAAGTGGAAATAAGTTTAACAAACTTTCTTTAACAGACATCAATAGTTGGAATGGCGGATTTGAAACAGGATATAATTTAAAAAAACTAAGTTTTTCAATTGGTGGAAGCCATTACGATAATCCGTATTATAAAAACACAATAGCATATTTTTCACTTAAGGTAGTATTATAATGAAATGGAAATATATAATAATTATTGTACTCATTGCTTTTCTTACAGTAACGGTTTACAAAATGATGCGTTATGAAGAGACTATCAGAGAAGAAAAGATTATTAAAATTCAAATTGAAGATGAAACAAAACCCCTAATTACACCTATTCCTGATGAACAGTTAAAGAGGTTTTCAAAAGAAGCTGATTATTATTTTATCTCTAAAGGTGATTATTTTAAAACCCTGAATACAAGATTTGAATATGATAAAAAGGTAAATTATTGGGAGGAAATATTTTTGAAAGGTGTAAATATTGGTGTTGCAACTCCCGGAAAATTTCCCGCAGAATTTTCACTTTCTTTTGAGCAATACTTGGAATGGTTTAAATTAATTGGAGAAATGAATTCCAATGTAATTAGAACATACACTATTTTACCACCTGAATTTTACAATGCATTTGCATATTACAATTTTCACAATCAGAACAAAAAACTTTTTCTGATGCAAGGAGTTTGGGCAAAAATTCCTGATGATGAAAATTATTTCAACGCTCAATATACAAGGGGTTTTCAAAAAGAAATTATTGATGTTATTGACCTGATTCATGGAAAATCTGTAATTAATGAAAAATCGGGACATGCCAATGGAACTTATGCCTGTGATATTTCGAAATATGTAATTGGAATATTATTAGGTCGCGAATGGGAACCAAAAGCTGTAATTGAAACTAATCACTTAAACAAAATCAATCATTATTCAGGCAAGTTTATTTCAATGAATCAAGGAACAGCAATGGAAGCTTGGTTAGCCAAAATGATGGATTTTACAGTTCTTTACGAAACACAAACATACAAAGCACAACGACCTATATCTTTTGTAAATTGGTTGCCACTTGACCCGATGTTTCATAATTCGGAATTTATTGAGAACAAAAAAATTCGTGAATATGACAATGATATTGAAAGTATTGATTTTAGAAAATTCCATTCTACGGATTTGTTTTATCCCGGCATTTATGCCGCATACCACGCTTATCCCTATTATCCCGATTTTATTTATTTACAAAAGAATTATGCTAATTCAACAAATAAATATGGACAAAAAGATAATTATTTTGCTTACCTAAAAGACCTAAAAAATCATTGTAAAGGAATACCTTTGGTTATTGCCGAATACGGATTACCCTCAAGCAGAGGCAACAGTCATTACACACCACTTGGATTTAATCAAGGTGGGCATAGTGAAAAAGAACAAGCAGAACTTTCAATTCTATTGACAAAAGATATCTTTGATACAAAATGTGCAGGAGCAATTTATTTTGAATGGATTGACGAATGGTTTAAACATAATTGGTTGGTAATGGATTTTGAAAAACCATACCACAATAGAAAACTATGGCATAACATGGAAAATCCAGAACAAAATTTTGGTATTTATGCTTATGAATCGCGAACAAAAACAATTGACGGAAAATTAAATGACTGGAAAAATATTAAAATTCCAAAAAATAAAATCTCTGTAAATGCAGATGCAGATGCAGGATATTTTTATTTGATGGCAGGAATACCCGATTTTGATTTTAGTAAAAACAACTTATACATTGCAATTGATATTTTTGATAAAAATCAAGGCGACCACCGTTTACCTTTTTTAAAAAAAGAAATTGAAAATGGTATCGAATTCCTTGTAGAGTTTTATTCTATGGATAATGCTAAAATTCTTGTTGACGATAAATATTCTGTTTACACTAATATTTACAATAGCGTCATCCCTGTTTATGCTTCAAAAAATAATAATAACGGAATTTTTATTGAACAAAAACTAATGTCAAACCGTGCTAAAGAAACATTGTTTGGAAATATTATTGACTCCATTTTACACAACAGGGGAAACCTAATTCATGGCAACAGTAGTTTGGCAAAAAGTTCAAATAGCGACTGGTATTGGGATTATACTTCCAAAACCCTTGAACTCAGACTTCCATGGCATTTATTAAATGTTAGCGACCCTTCGGGAAGATATGTTTTGGATGACATAAAAAATACAGCGGATATTGAATACTCAAAAACAGATGGTTTTAATATTTATCTTTTTGTTACTGACAAAAATAATAATGTAATTACCCGCTATCCAAAAAGAAAGGCTTACAATTTTTCGTGGGAAACATGGGAAACACCTCAATTTAAAAGAAGATTAAAACCCATTTATAAAAGTCTTGGAAATTATTTTTACCTATTAAACCCTCCTGAAATCCCACAAGACTTTAGTAGCAAAGCCGAATCATTCAGGATTACAGACTTTTACAATAACAAAAA
The DNA here is from genome assembly GCA_034723125.1 of Bacteroidota bacterium. Classification (NCBI taxonomy): domain Bacteria; kingdom Pseudomonadati; phylum Bacteroidota; species Bacteroidota bacterium. Next base: position 6,695 of record JAYEOP010000524.1, read on the forward strand.
AGGAGCAATTTCCATAAGCTTTGTTGATGCGGGCTATACTCAATTAAAATATGCACTTCCTCAATTGGAAAAATATTATTTAAACGCAAGCTTTGGAATTATTGAAAATTCTTTAGAAGAAAATCCAAGACTTTTAGCCGATGAAGGTAGCTTTAAAATAAAAAGACTCGGAATAAATGATGTTCAAAAATTAGTTGTAAAAGGCAACGAAATTGTTTTACAAAGAACAATTCAAAGCTCTGAAAATTTGAGTGAAACAAAAAAAATATTTGAACACAAAACAGCAACAATTATAAAAACAATTCATTTTTCTGCTCATGCAAAAAGAAATATTGAAAATAAAACATTAGAAAACTTAGGGATTTTATTTGCAAAAAGTAGATTCAATAATAATTTTTATAACAACATTAATTCTTTGAATTACTATTCACTTCAATCAATTATAATTTCGGATAAATATCCATCTCAATATGAATTTGATAGTATTATTGCAAATGGCAAAGGAAAATGGATAATTTTTTCTTACCACCACCTTTTCCCTGTATCAAGTAAAGAATACAAATTATTTGAAAGTGGAAAATATAAAAATACATACTCAATAAGTCCGAAACAATTTGAAAGGCAAATACGATTAATTAGAAATTCGGACTATTGGATAGCTCCTATTTCAACGATTGGAAAATATCAGAAAGAAAGAGAAAACTCAACAATCAGAACTACAAAATATTCTAATTTGACATTTTTAAGTGTAATAAATAAATTGGATAAAAAAAATTATAAGCAGCCATTAACAATTGAATATATCACTTCTTCAAAAAAAATAAGAGTTACAGGAAGTGTTGCCGATGGCATTTACAACAACAGGGAAGGAAAAATTTATTTAAACGTTTTACCAAATAAAGAAGTAACAATTGAAATTTTAGATTGATTATGAAAATATTACTTTTGAAAAAATATTATTCGCTTCTATGTTGATTTGTGTGGGTAAAAAAAATTAAAGCCACAGATTCACAGATTAGAAAATTACTCTTTTTGTGATCTGTGAATCAAATTTGATTACCCACAGTATTTGACATAGAACTAAAAATGATTACAGAAATGAGAAAAATGAAAGCACTATTTATAATAATATTAACATTATTTCTTCTTCAATGTACAAATGAAAAGACAAAAA
>JAYEOP010000525.1 GCA_034723125.1 Bacteroidota bacterium
CGACCGCGACAATCTCGGGCTTTTTAGCAGAGGTAGTAAAAAAAGCATCCTACTTTTATTCATCAGATTGCCACAGTCGTTCCTCCTTCGCAATGACGGTATCTTGGAGCTTTCGAATAAAGAAGTCCGCAGTCTCCAGTCTGTGCTTGCCTGAATAGGGTTGACTTTTTTTTTGTTATTTTTTTTCTCTGCGTTTCTGCGACTCTGCGTTTAAACAAATAACTTGCTATTTTTTCCCAACTTTCTATGACGATTTAGCAAAAACAATTTGTTATTTAACACTAATAGCTATTTTTAATTAATAATAAATATCGTAACTTTGCACTCTGAATTTTTATGACAATTATATTTTTTCTATATTGGATTGCAATGTTTTACAAATATTTTTTTCATAAAAAACAATTTTTAATTGCAATTATCCAAATATTATGAAATATCAAAAAGATGCACTCGAAAAATTTCCTTTGCAAATTGATTATGTTTTAAATAGTTATGTTAGGCATAATCTTAATAAGGAGGATTATAAAAACATTGTTTTATGTGGCTTAGGCGGCTCAGGTATCGCAGGCAGAATTGTAAAAAGTTTTTTTCAAAAGATTTCTTCTATTCCAATTGAAGTTATTTCCGATTATAATTTACCTAATTACGTAAATGATGAATCACTTGTGATTTTAAATTCATATTCGGGAAACACTGAGGAAACATTAGCAATGTACATGGATGCTCTTGAGAAGCAATCAAAATTAGTTGTAATTACAACAGGTGGCATTATTGGAGACCTTGCAAATGAAACAAATATTCAAACCTATTTTGCTGAAAAAGGATTTCAGCCACGCATGGCTTTGGGCTATTCTCTAACAACTCTTATTCTAATTTTCTCCGAGCTTTTCAATTTAAACTTGAGGAACAATCTAAAAAGTCTTGTTTCTAACCTAAAAAATACTGACAATTATCTTGACAAAGCTTTGGAAATTTTTCTCAATATTAATAAAACCGTTAATAAAAAATTCGTAATTATTTGTGATCCGCCATCAATTCCTATAGGTACTCGCTTTATGCAACAAATTCAAGAAAACACTAAAGGTGAAGCATTTGTACATGAATTACCTGAGGCTAATCACAATGTAATTGAATCTTACTACAGTAAATTAGATTCAGTATTTATTTTTATTGACAGTAAGCAAGAAGTACGAATTTCAAATAGATTTGAATTTCTAATAAAACTTTTAAAAGATAATAAACAGATAATTCATGAAATTGATTTTGGTGGATATTCACTAAAAGAAATTTATGAAATAATTTATACACTTGACTGGCTAAGTCTATTAATTTCTGATGCCAAAGCTGTTAAATCCGATGAAATAGGAAATATCAATAATTTAAAATCATTTTTAAAAAACAAATAAAAAAATATACTTATGCTCTTTGATTTGAATATTATAAAAAAAACTTATGCTCAGTTTCCTAAGAAAGTAAAACAAGCAAAAAAATTATTAAACAAACCATTAACTCTAACGGAAAAGATTCTTTATACACATTTACATTCTAATTTTCCACCTACTCCTTTTGAAAGAGGAAAAGATTATGTAAATTTTTCCCCTGACCGTGTAGCCATGCAAGATGCAACGGCACAAATGGCATTATTGCAATTTATGATGGCAGGTAAAGAAAAAGTTGCTGTTCCTTCTACAGTTCATTGCGACCACTTGATACAAGCAAAAGTAGGAGCTAAAGAAGACCTAGATATAGCAATTGACCAAAATTCAGAAGTTTATGATTTTTTATCCTCAGTTTCCAATAAATACGGAATAGGTTTTTGGAAACCCGGTGCAGGAATAATACATCAGGTAGTTTTAGAAAATTATGCATTTCCGGGAGGTATGATGATAGGAACAGATTCACATACAGTAAATGCAGGTGGACTTGGAATGCTTGCCGTTGGTGTTGGTGGTGCTGATGCTGTTGATGTTATGGCAGGAATGCCATGGGAACTTAAAATGCCAAAACAAATTGGAATAAAACTAAGAGGAAAATTAAACGGTTGGGTTTCGGCAAAAGATATAATTTTAAAAGTAGCAGGATTACTAACGGTAAAAGGTGGAACCGGTGCTATTGTTGAATATTTTGGAGAAGGTGCTAAAAGTATTTCATGCACAGGAAAAGCAACAATTTGTAACATGGGTGCCGAAATTGGTGCCACAACATCTACTTTTGGATATGATGAAAGGATGTCTTCTTACCTAAAACAAACAGGTAGAAAAGAAGTAGCATTAGAAGCTGACCAAATAAAAGATCATCTTACAGGAGATGCTGAAGTATATCAAAATCCTGAAAAATATTTTGATGAGGTTTTTGAAATTAACTTATCAACACTGGAGCCTCACATTAACGGACCTTTTACTCCTGATAATGCAATACCAATTTCAAAATTTGCTTCAGAAGTAAAGAAAAATAATTGGCCTAAAAAGATGGATGTTGGTTTGATTGGATCATGTACAAATTCATCTTACGAAGATATTTCAAGGTCGGCATCGTTGGCAAAGCAAGCCATTGACAAAGACCTGAAAGTAAAAGCCGAATTTACAATAACTCCCGGCTCCGAACAAGTAAGACACACAATTGAAAGAGACGGGTTTATAGATATTTTTAAACAAATTGGAGGAAAGGTACTTGCAAATGCTTGCGGACCTTGTATTGGTCAATGGGACAGAAAGGGTGCAGATAAAAAAGAAAAAAATTCAATTATTACCTCCTTTAACAGAAACTTTGCAAAAAGAAATGACGGTAATCCAAATACTCACAGTTTTGTTGCTTCACCCGAGCTTGTTACAGCAATGGCTATTGCCGGTAATATGACATTCAATCCTTTGATTGATATGCTTACAACAACAAAAGGAAAGTTAGTAAAATTAGAAGAACCCACAGGAGAAGAATTACCTCCAAATGGCTTTTCTGTTGAAGATGCCGGATTCCAAGCTCCTGCAAAAGACGGTAACGAAATTGAAATAAATGTTAACCCTGATTCTAAAAGATTACAACTTCTTACTCCATTTTCAAAATGGGATAGTAAAGATATTAAAGATTTGAAGGTGCTTATAAAAGCAAGAGGAAAATGTACAACCGACCATATTTCAATGGCAGGACCATGGCTTAAGTATCGTGGGCATCTTGATAATATTTCTGACAACTTGCTTACAGGAGCAATGAATGATTTTAACGGAGAAATTGACTCAATAAAAAACCAACTTACAGGAGAATATGGCTCTGTACCTCAAGTTCAAAGACATTACAAAAAAGAAGGCATTTCTTCAATTGTCGTAGGTGATGAAAACTATGGTGAAGGCTCATCAAGAGAACACGCAGCCATGGAACCAAGGCATCTTGGAATAAAAGCTGTTTTAGTAAAATCATTTGCACGTATTCATGAAACAAACCTCAAAAAGCAGGGAATGCTTGCTATTACATTTGATAATCCTAATGATTATGACAAAATAATGGAGGAAGATGTTGTGGATATTATTGGAGTAGAAAATTTAAAACCCGAAAATCAACTAACAATTAAACTAACTCATAAAGATGGACAAACAGAAGAATTCAAAGTAAATCATACTTATGGGGAAACGCAAATAGAATGGTTTAAAGCAGGAAGTGCATTGAATCTTATCAGAAAAATGAATGCATAATTTTGCTCTAAAGCAACAGAAACTAATACTAAACCACCATCAATTTAATTAAAAAAATCTAGTATTATGCCGATGGATTAGCATGTTAAGAAAATTTATTTTCTGTTACATGATAACCTTTCGGTATAAAAGCAATGATTTTTAAAAAACCTCTTGATTATCAAATCAAGAGGTTTTTTTGTTATTCATTATAAAAATTCCTTATCCTAAAAAAAATAGTAAGTAGAAAATAATACTCTTAGATTAGAAACATTATAAGTATTTTGAGGAATGGCAAATTTATCATAAGTGTTATCTCCATATTCAGCCATAGTATATTCCAATTCTGTTGCAAAACGAAATTTACCTGAGTTAAAAATAACTCTTGGAGAAATTCTCATAACACTTTTAATACTATTTGCAAGTCCTTGATAACCGCCAAGAACTTCATTAGAAGTTCCCATATTCATATTATATCCGGCAAATAATCCTGCCTGAATTTTTTTACCATTGCTATGAACATCAAGCCAAAAAGCTACATTATTGATTGCTTCCCATTCTACTTCTCCTGTTGTAAAATTAAGAGTATCTTTAATGGCATAACCGCCAAACAAAAGCATATTAGCCATGTTTCCACCATAAACACCTTCAATTTTTAGAGTTACAGCTTTTGTGTTTAACCTAAAATACACATTGGAATTAATGCTTCTTAGTAATTGATTTGTTTTGTAACCTAAGCCTGTAACAGTTTGAGGTTGAATAGTAAGAGTTCCACCACCAAATCCAGCTACAAAACCTGTCCCATCTTCTTTCTTTTTTGAATATCTAAAACCAACAAATTCAGAAGGCATTCCACTATTTCTTATATAAGAACTATTTGTTCCTGCAGGACCTCTAGATGTAAAGTCTCTTTCAGAATATGCTACTGCGTACATTTGCAAATCTCCAAATTTATAAGTAAATCTGATTTGAGGATTTCGTGCAAAAGGTTGAATACCTGCTCCTGTATTAAAAGAGACCACTCCCGGAAAACAACTTGTTTCAAACAATGGGTGCCAATATTGTCCTGTTAATAGTTCTGCGTTTTCCCAATTAAGTTTTACAAATGCATGTCTTAGCCTAAAACCATTAATATCTGCATTGCTATGACCGAAAAAAGCACCTTCAATTACGCCTGAGGTTTTTGCACCAAAAGCATCAGGTCCTGTAATTTTTCCTGTTAACCTTGTTTGAATTGATAGAAAGTTAAAACTTGCATTGTCATTTAAATCAACTCCATTTATATCAAGTTTTTTAGCTGTGGGCCACAATAAAAAATGTCCTTCACGTGCATTAACGGTTTGTCGTGTATCATAAAAAAAATCATTTTTTACAAAACCCGATACGGAAATACCATATTTTTTTTCTTCTTTTTTGTCTTGTGATGAAGCAATAATAGGAATCATCATAATTGTTAGAAGTAAATAAATTATTGTTTTCATATTTTTTAATTTAATTAAACATCTATATTATATTACTATTTAAAAAAGCAAAATACCCTGAAATAATCAGGGTATTTACTTTTTGATTTTAATTCATTTTATGCTACTTTTTCAGATAGTTTTTCGTTATCCTTTTGAGTTGCAAGTGAAACAAATACTAATGTAAGCAATGCTGCTGTAAATGAAATAATTGCCGGTGCATCAAGACCGTGTAATCCTTCTGTACCAAAAAATTGTTTACTAATAGATGGTCCTGTAATAATTATACCCAAAGCGGTAACAATCCCAACAATTATTGATGAAGCAATTCCTTTGGCTGTTGTTTTCTTCCAGAACAAAAGCATCAGTATTGCGGGCAAGTTTGCCGATGCTGCCACTGCAAAAGCCCATCCTACAAGGAAAGAAACATTCATTCCACGGAATATGATTCCAAGGACAATTGCAACACAACCAACCGAAAATGCAGCAATTTTACCAGCCCGTACTTTTGCTTTATCTGATAGTTTTTTACCCATATAACGGTCAATAAGGTCATGTGCAATAGCACCAGAAGATGCTACTATCAAACCACTAACAGTACCAAGAATGGTCGCAAATGCAATAGCCGATATAATAGCAAACAAACCGACCCCAAATGCCTTTGCCAACAATGGTCCTGACATATTTCCATCATCCATATTTAAAACACCATTTGTTGCAGCACCAAGTCCCATAAATAATGTCAATATATAGAAGAATCCAATGGCAGTAATAGCCAAAATTGTAGATTTTCTAGCAGCTTTTTGACTAGGCACAGTATAGTAACGAATTAGAATATGCGGTAATGATGCTGTACCTAAAAATAATGCAAGCATTAAAGAGATGAAGTTTAATTTTGATAGCCAAGTAGCACCCTTCCCAATATTAAATTTAAGTCCTGGAATCAACATTTCTTTACCTGGAGTAATTACTTGATGAAAAATAGTTATGTGATTTGTCCCATCCACAATTTTAACCTTTAAAAATCGTACTAACTCACTTGAATTAATAACACTTAAAAACTGAAGAGGACGTAATCTTCCAGTTGATCCAACTTCTTCTCCATCCATTATGATTTTATTCATGTGCCCTACCTGGAAAAACTTACCTTTTTCTTTTATTTCTCCATTAAAAAGTTTTTCTCCCTCTTTTGGTTGTGTTATAGAGAGAGCCTCTAAATATTTTCCATCTCTTTTTGTAAACCAACGAAATACTCCGTCTTTTTCCATTTTGGCAAATACTATTCCACCCGATTCTATTGTTGATATTTTGGTAAAACCCTGCATATCATTATCAGCAAGAGTAATAAATTCATGATATTTTTGATCTGCATGATCAGGGGTTGTTGTTAATCCATTTTTGAAAATATAAAAAGCTAAAATCGTTGAAAAGATTATTAATAATCCACCTTTAATAAACTGAACATAAGTTGTTGATGTCATACCGGCTGTTGCTACAATAAAAATTACAATAGCACCTACAATTACAACACCTACCCAGTGAGGTAATCCTAACAAGGGTTCAACCAATGTACCTGCTCCTACCATTTGAGGAATGAGGTAAAACATTGATACAATTAATGTACTGATTGCTGCTGTAAGCTTAATCGCTTTTGAATTAAATTTTGAATCCAAAGCATCGGTAAAAGTAAATTTACCCAAACGCTTCATTGGCTCAGCAACTAAGAAAAGAGCTACAACCCATCCTGCAAGATAACCGATTGAATATAAAAACCCATCATATCCTACAAATGCAATCATCCCACAAATACCAAGAAATGAAGCCGCTGATAAATAATCACCGGCAAAGGCAACTCCATTTACCCCCCAGTGGATAGTTCCACCAGCAGCAAAATAACTACTGGATGTTTTTGTTTTTGAACCAAAGTAAAAGGACAATCCTAGTACAAATAATACAAAAATTACAAATAGAACAATTGCTAATATTGAAAATTCATATATCATAATTTATTCCTCCTTATTTAATTCGTTTTCATATTTAGTACAAAGCCAATTGTAAATCAGCCCAAGAACAATTGCGAAAACAATTAATCCGAAACCATAAATAACCGCAAGGTTTTGATTTCCGAAAACAGGTTTTCCCAGTGCTTCATAATTAGTAACTCCAATTGCTACAAAAATTCCATACACAATTGTGTATAAAATAAAAAACAAGACTCCTAGCCTTGATTTTTTTCCCGATGCATGATCTACACCGAGTTCTACTGCTGGTCCATGATCCATAAAATAATTTTTTTTAGTTTACATAAAATATTTAATATCATTTCAAGTCCTGTTATTATATTAACAACACATTACTATAAAAATAAGTAATTATTGCTTTACAACACAAAAAATAAGCTGGCAATATATATTAAATATTTAGTAATTTATGTTTTTTTATATTTTTTTTTAATATTTATAATTGAACTTATTCTAAAAAGTTAAAAAATATTAATCAAATAAAATTACCATGAAAAAACAACAAGCACAAGCAATGCAGTTGTTTTTTTTAATTAGCTAAGAAAAATATGGATTATATAACAATATCCTTACTCATATTTCAAAAGAAATTTGGGATTAATCGCTTTAAAGGAAACACGTCCGCTAATATCACGTTTTTCGTCTAAGGTTCTTAATACTATGCCTTCTCTTTGAATATTATTTAGTAA